>NZ_KN389985.1:83348-86073 GCF_000213295.2 Capnocytophaga sp. oral taxon 329 str. F0087 | reverse complement strand
GACGAGCTTAAGAGACACTCCTGCTAGTGTTATGATAAGAGGGGCTGCCCCTAGCAATACTACTTTAGCTCTTGGCAGTATCTCAGTCAATAGTCAGATAATAGTTACTTTTGAACTTACTAAATAATACTTATGGAAATACAAGAAATCATAGCCTATGTATTAGTAGCTGCGGCAGTAATTTTCTTAGTAAAAAAGTTTTTTTTCACTAAAAAGAAAAACAGCTGTAGCGGAGGAGCAGGCTGTAAATGCGGACACTAAACCATTAGCAAATGAGAAAATTTGTAAATTAGCAAATTTGGTCATTTGCTAATTATTTTATAATTTTGCACCCTCAATTTTTTAAAAACACTATTTGCACCTATGACCGCTATTAGAAATATAGCAATTATTGCTCACGTTGACCACGGAAAAACTACCCTTGTTGATAAAATCTTGC
Organism: Capnocytophaga sp. oral taxon 329 str. F0087; assembly: GCF_000213295.2. NCBI lineage: Bacteria > Pseudomonadati > Bacteroidota > Flavobacteriia > Flavobacteriales > Flavobacteriaceae > Capnocytophaga > Capnocytophaga sp. oral taxon 329. The sequence goes on along the minus strand of NZ_KN389985.1, from coordinate 85,634 downwards.
ACCACTGTGCTTTGTTCCGTGACAATCAGGATGCGGGAGAACTTATCTTAGACAACAACGACTTGGAACGCGAACGCGGTATCACCATCTTATCTAAGAATGTTTCGGTAATTTATAAAGATATCAAAATCAATATTATTGATACCCCTGGCCACGCCGATTTTGGTGGAGAAGTAGAGCGAGTGCTGAATATGGCTGACGGAGTACTACTATTAGTTGATGCTTTCGAGGGGCCTATGCCACAAACGCGCTTTGTACTACAAAAGGCTATAGAGATGAAACTCAAACCTATAGTAGTTATCAATAAAGTAGATAAAGAAAACTGTACCCCCGATGAAGTACACGAGGCTGTTTTCGACCTTATGTTCGAACTCGGGGCTGAAGACTGGCAATTAGACTTCCCTACGGTATACGGTTCAGCTAAACAAAACTGGATGTCAGAAGACTGGCACAAAAAAACCGACAGCATCGAGCCTCTATTAGATATGGTTGTAAAACATATCCCTGCTCCTAAAGTAGAAGAAGGTAGCCTACAGATGCTCATCACTTCATTAGACTATTCTACTTTTACTGGACGTATCGCTATCGGCCGACTACACCGCGGCACCCTCAAAGCCGGTATGAACATCTCATTAGTAAAACGCGATGGTTCTATCGTAAAATCAAAAATAAAAGAACTACACACTTTTGACGGTTTAGGTCGCAAAAAAGTAGAAGAGGTACAAGCAGGCGATATTTGCGCTATTGCAGGTTTAGAAGGTTTTGAAATAGGCGATACCATAGCCGACTACGAAAACCCCGAAGCCCTACCTACTATTGCTATTGACGAGCCTACGATGAGTATGCTCTTCACTATCAACGACTCTCCTTTCTTTGGCAAAGACGGCAAGTTTGTAACTTCACGCCACATCAAAGAACGTTTAGAACGCGAATTAGAGAAGAACTTAGCCCTACGTGTAGAGGCTACTGATAGTGCAGACAAATTTGTAGTATACGGACGTGGAGTGCTACACCTCTCAGTACTTATAGAGACAATGCGCCGCGAGGGGTACGAACTACAAATCGGGCAGCCACAAGTTATCATCAAAGAGATAGACGGAGTAAAATGTGAACCTGTAGAAGAACTGACTATAGACCTACCCGAAAATGTAAGCGGTAGAGCGGTAGACTTGGTAACACTTCGCAAAGGCGAGATGCTAAGTATGGAGCCTAAAGGAGAACGAATGATTATCAAATTCTTGATTCCTTCGCGTGGCATCATCGGTTTGCGCAACCAACTGCTTACGGCTACTGCTGGCGAGGCTATCATTCACCACCGTTTCTTAGAGTTTCAACCTTTCAAAGGCGAAATAGCAGGACGCATCAACGGCTCGCTTATTTCTATGGAACAAGGTACCGCTATCCCCTACTCTTTAGACAAGCTACAAGACCGCGGTAAGTTCTTTATCTTCCCAGGTGAAGATATTTATACAGGGCAGGTAATAGGCGAAAACTCGCGCAGTGGCGACATCGTAGTAAATGTAACTAAGACTAAAAAACTGACTAACGTACGTGCGGCAGGGTCTGACGAAAAAGTAAAACTGGCACCTCCTATCAAATTCTCACTTGAGGAGGCGTTAGAGTACATACAAAAAGACGAATACGTAGAGGTTACCCCTAAAAATATGCGCTTGCGCAAAATCTACTTAGATGAAAACGAACGCAAACGTCACGAGCGAGAGTTTAGTTAGTAGTTAGTGCAATGGGCGGCAAAATAATATTTCATCTAAAATTTGCATATCTAAAAAAAAGGTAATACTTTTGCACCCACAAAATATTTGTACATAATAATCATTAAATTAATATTGGAATGTATTTAACTAAAGAAGTAAAAGCGGAAATTTTCAAAAAGTACGCAGGTTCAGAAACCAACACAGGTTCAGCAGAAGGGCAAATCGCACTTTTCACCCTTAGAATCAATCACCTTACAGAGCACTTAAAAGTGAATCGCAAGGACTTTAACACTGAGCGTTCGTTAGTAAAGCTCGTAGGTAAGCGTAGAAGTTTGCTAGACTATTTGAAGAATACCGATATTGAAAGATATCGTGCAATTATCAAAGAGCTTAACATTAGAAAATAAAAAGAGAGGAGGCTTAGTGCCTCCTTTTGCTTAATGTTTTCATTGGTAGCCTTTTTAAACCACACAACACAACTATTCAATTAACAATTTTCACTTATCAATTAACAAGTATTGAATGATACCAGAAGTAAAAAAAGAAATTATCGATTTAGGTGATGGTCGTACCA
>NZ_KN389985.1:73604-82699 GCF_000213295.2 Capnocytophaga sp. oral taxon 329 str. F0087 | reverse complement strand
GGTGATGGTCGTACCATTACTATCGAAACTGGCAAGTTAGCTAAACAAGCTGACGGTGCTGTGGTGGTGCAAATGGGCAATGCTATGCTATTGGCAACAGTAGTATCAGCAAGAGATATAAACCCTGAAACCGATTTTCTACCCCTAACGGTAGACTATCGCGAGAAGTTTGCGGCAGCAGGTCGTTTCCCTGGGGGCTTTTTCAAACGTGAAGCTCGCCCTAGCGACCAAGAAATCTTAACAATGCGCTTGGTAGACCGCGTATTGCGTCCGCTTTTCCCTAAAGATTATCACGCTGAAACACAGGTGATGATACAACTTATCTCGCACGATGAAAACGTAATGCCCGATGCGTTAGCAGGTCTTGCTGCCTCAGCGTGTTTGGCAGTATCAGATATACCATTCGACGGACCTATCTCTGAAGTACGTGTAGGACGTGTGAATGGCAAATTTATAGTAAACCCTAGTCGCGAGCAGTTAGAAGCATCAGACATCGACATTATGGTGGGAGCTTCAAAAGACTTTGTAGCGATGGTAGAAGGTGAAATGGACGAAGTGAGCGAAAAAGATATGGCAGAAGCTATCAAATTTGCTCACGAAGCTATCAAACCACATATCGAAGCACAATTGCGTTTGGCTGAAAAAGTAGGTAAGACTGAAAAACGCACCTATGAGCCTGAAGTAGAAAATGAAGAAGTAAAAGCAAAAGTATACCCATTGGCTTATGAAAAATGCTATGCTATTGCTAAAGAAAACACTACTAAGCAAGAACGCGGAGAAAAGTTCAATGCGGTGAAAGAAGAGTGCTTAGCACTTTTTACCGAAGAGGAATTGGAAGAGCTAACTCCTCTTATTACTCGTTATTTCGGAGATGCCGAAAAAGAAGCTGTTCGTAACCTTATCTTAGAGGAAAATATTCGTTTAGACGGACGTAATACTACCCAAATACGCCCTATCTGGTGCGAAGTAGGTTATTTGCCTTCAGCTCACGGTTCATCTATCTTTACACGTGGCGAAACCCAATCGCTTACTACTGTTACCTTAGGTACTTCACGCGAAGCAAATGTTATTGACCTACCTTCAGAACAAGGCGAAGAGCGCTTCTACCTACATTACAATTTCCCTCCATTCTCAACCGGTGAGGCTCGCCCTTTGCGTGGTACTTCACGCCGCGAGATAGGACACGGAAACTTAGCACAACGCGCCCTTAAACGTATGATACCAGAAGATTGTCCTTATACCGTTCGCGTAGTGTCTGAGATTTTAGAATCTAATGGTTCATCATCAATGGCTACTGTGTGTGCAGGTACTTTGGCACTAATGGATGCAGGGGTACAAATGGTAAAACCGGTATCGGGTATTGCTATGGGGCTTATCAGCGACGGCGATCGTTATGCGGTACTTTCAGACATCTTGGGCGATGAAGACCACTTAGGCGATATGGACTTCAAAGTAACTGGTACTGCTGATGGTATCACCGCTTGCCAAATGGATATCAAGATAAAAGGACTTTCATATGAAATCCTCGAAAAAGCCCTCAACCAAGCACGTGAGGGACGTATGCACATTTTGGGCAAAATAACTGACACTATAGCACAACCTAATCCTACTGTGAAACCTCACGCTCCTAAGATTGTGAAGATGGATATGCCTAAAGAATATATCGGGGCATTTATCGGAACAGGAGGTAAGAACATTCAAGACCTACAAGCTCGTACTAAAACTACCATTGTGGTGGAAGAAGTAGGCGAACTAGGTATCGTAGAAATCTTAGGTACTGACGAAGCTGGTATACAAGAAGCTATAGAAGCTGTAAATGCAGTGAAATTTGAACCTGTAGAAGGTGAAACTTACACTGTGAAAGTAGTACGTTTAGTAGAGTTTGGGGCTTTCGTAGAGTTTGTACCTGGTAAAGACTCTTTGCTACACATCTCAGAAGTATCTTGGGACAGAGTAGATAAAATAGAAGACGCTCTTAAAGAAGGTGATATCATAGAAGTAAAATACCTCGGTATTGACCCTAAAACTAAGAAGACGAGAGTATCGCGCAAAGCCTTATTACCACGTCCTCCACGTGAAGAGCGCCCTGACCGCCCAGCGAGAGAAGACCGCCCTAAGTCTGACAAGCCTTATAACGGAAAACCTCGCGGCGACCGCAATGACCGTCCTAAAGGACACAACAATAACCAAAAACCACGTCAGGAATAGGCGTATGTTATAAGAATTTTTGTATTCATAATATTTTATAAAACCGAAGATTTTATATTTTTATAGTATAAAGTTTTCGGTTTTTGTTTTTTTAGTATCTTTGCGGTCAAATAAAGTCTTTCTAAAAAAGAACTCCCATTAAAAAATATGAAGACCAATAAATACATACACTTGTGGCTCCCCATAATAGGGCTACACGCATTGCATCAAGCGGAAGAAAGTATTTCTTTCTGGCAGTGGTATATTAACTTTGTAGATAAGATACCCCAATGGTTGCAACTCCCCAGAATTGCTGAGAATGCTCATTTAGCTAATGAGCACCCCGAATATTTTATATGGGCTTCTATAGGGCAAATTGCTTTGGTAGGAGTCATTGCTTTTTTGTGTAGAAAGAGTGAAAAAGCTACAAGAATAGCACTTAGTCTATATCTTGCAGGATTGAGTTTCTTTTTGGTATGGCATATTTTGATAAGCTATTTCACTCATTCCTACTCCCCCGTAATGGTAACCTGCCTAATAGGTATTTACTTAATACCCAAATGGAGTGCTAATGTTTTCGGGGTCATCAATATAAAATAGGACATATAAACAGACAAATATATAGACAATGAAAAAATGGATAATATTGGCAGTAATAGCCCTTATCAGTATAGCAGGATTTTTTATTTATCGCGCTGTATTTGCGAGTAATACCGCTTTTAATGAAAAGGAAGTTGTAATATACATACCTACAGGAGCTGACTTTGGTGATGTATTGCACAAACTACGTCCGTTGCTAAAAAGTAGCCTCGCTTTTGAGCAAGTAGCTAAGCAACGCGGCTATACAACACACGTAAAAGCAGGAAAATACATCATCAAGAAAGGGGCAAGTAACCTTGAAATCATACGTACTCTTCGCAATAGAAATACCCCCGTAAAACTAAAGTTTAATAATCAGGAGCGATTGGAAGACCTTGCCACTCGTATAGCCGAGCAGATAGAGCCTGATAGCACTACCCTAATACGCGCTTTTTTAGACCCTACTTTTCTGAAAGAAAACGGGTTTACTGAGGCTACTGCCCTTGCTATGTACTTGCCCAATACTTATGAATTTTATTGGAATACTACTGCTGAGGAGTTCCGCGACCGTATGCTGAAAGAATATCACCGCTATTGGACTAAAGAACGCCAAGCACAAGCTGAAGTACAAGGTCTTAGTCCTATAGAGGTGAGTATTTTGGCTTCGATAGTACAAAAAGAAAGTGCTAAAGTAGACGAACGCCCTCGTATAGCTGGTGTTTATCTAAATCGTCTACATATCAATATGCTATTGCAGGCTGACCCTACCGCTATCTTCGCGATGAAAAACCATACAGGCAACTACAATATGGTAATAAAACGAGTAACTGAAGCGCACACCCGTCTGGAAAATCCTTATAATACTTATCAAAACTACGGTTTACCTATAGGACTTATCGCAATGCCTGACCTATCGTCTATAGAGGCTGTGCTAAAACCTGAACAACACGATTATTACTTTTTTGTGGCAGACCCTCAGAATTACGGTTACCACAAGTTTTCGCGCACTTTTTTACAACATACTGAAAGTGCTAAAAAATACTGGAATTGGGCTAATGAACAGGGTGTAAAATAGTGATAAATAATAACTAAAAAAAGTCCGGAAAGTTTGATACAAACTTTCCGGACTTTTTTATTTATTTGAGCCGGTGGAGGGAGTCGAACCCACGACCCCGAGATTACAAATCACGTGCTCTAGCCAACTGAGCTACACCGGCACTCTGCTTATTTGCGGGTGCAAAGATAACACCTTTTTTTGTAAATATGCAAATGTTTTTTGAACATTTTTTAAGCTAATTGATTTAGCTTTTGTATAAATGCTCCTGCTCTTTCTTCAAACTCTCTTCTAACTTGCTTTAAATGAGCCCCTCTGCTTTCAACAGTTCTATCAGCTACTTTATCGATTAGAGTATCGAAAGTATTGACAATTTCAGTTATAAGAGCCTTACCTTCTTCTGTTTGCATTTTGCCTGTAAAATACACAGCATCAATAATATCACCTAAAACATAGTTGATATCTTTCTTTAAATCGCGGATACTTGCCATAGTCTAAATTATTTATTTTGAGTGCAAAGCTAAGAAATATTTCTTATCTTTGCAAAAAATAAAGTAATATATGTATATCTATAATTTGACAGCAGTCATTGACGAAAGTGTTTTCGAGGCGTGGCAACAGTGGTTAGCACACTCTTATCTGCCTGCTGTAAACGCCTCTGCATTAGTAGACAATGTACAAATAATGAGGGTATTAGATTCGACTGATAGGCATTATGCCATACACCACGAAATCAGCTCTGCTGCTAAACTGTCAGCTTTCTTAGAAGAGAAAATGCCACAACTTTTAGAAGAGGCTGCTGCTACTTTTGGAGAGAAGGCTCTTTTCTTTGGGACAAGATTGATGATTAGTGATGAAGGGGCTATTTAACAACCTAGTGGGCTGCGCCAGCTCGCCGACTTTCGTTCGTCACATACTCGGCTGTGCCAGCTCGCCGACTTTCGTTCGTCACATACTCGGCTATGCCAGCTCGCCGACTTTCGTTCGCTTATCCTTTGCTTATCCTTCGCTCAGTGTTCGGTGTAGATGGCTTCAAAAAAAATGGCATAAAAATTGTGATACTATTAGCAAGATGTTTGGTTTGACTTTATAAAAAAACTTATACAATATGAAAAAGAACTTACAAATCAACAAAAGATGGATGCACGTGTTACTGCTACTCGTGGCATCGTTTGCGCTACTTTCTTGCGGTGGTTATTATTACGCTGATGGGGTATATTACGACCCCGTACCTGAAAGACCTAGCTATTTGGAAATAGTAGAAGAACCTGCTTATACGCCTGTAGAAAATAGGTATACACCTAACCGCTACAAGGATTATTTCGGTGAAAAAGCACAGCAATACCGCCAAATGCCTGATACATCGGTTACACATTTTACCGATGTAAACAGCTATCGTTCTAACGCGACTTCGGGAGCTCCTGCCTACGGAGGCTGGGGTAGCAACCCTTCGCAAGTGAATGTGAATGTGTACAACAACAATCCGTGGGGGTATAATAGCTGGGGCTATAATAATTGGCATCCTAATTATTACGGCTATGACTCATACTACAGAAATAGAGCTCGCTGGAGCTTGTCATTTGGCTGGGGCTGGGGCAGTTATTACGACCCTTATTGGGGCTATAGTGGCTACTACGGTTATCGTCCGTACTATGGTGGGTACTATGATTACTACCCTTATTACGGATACAGTCCTTACTATGGGTATAGCCCTTATTATGGGTATTATCCTTACGGAGGTTACTATCCTTATTACGGATATTATTACGATTACCGACCAAGAGATTACTATTACGAACCAAGTCGTTCGTACGGCAATGGAGGGTCTTATAGCGGCAGAGGACGTGCTATTATAAGAGATGACAACTACAGAAGTAACGCTAACCGTTATGAAGATGGTAGAGGCTCTTATAATCGTTCGCAAAGCCAAGGATATTACAATAATAACGGCAACTATAGTGGTAGACCTTCTTACCAAAATCAGCAATATAACAATAATCCGCCAACAGGCTATGAGACCAGAAGAGCCTATGAATCGAACTCTAACTATTCCGGTAGAAGTTCTAACCATAGCAATAGCAGCAGCTCTGGCGGCAATTACAGCAGTGGTTCTTCTAACAGCAGCAGTAGCAGCAGTGGAGGATACAGAAGTTCAAATCGCGATTAAAAAATATTAAGAAAAATGAGAAAAATCAATTATATATTATTTTTAGGATTTTCTTTAGCAGCTATGGGTACTCAAGCTCAGAATTACACTGATGCTTTGCGCTATAGCACTGAAGAACTGACAGGTACCGCCCGTTTTAAGGCTATGAGCGGAGCATTTGGTGCCTTAGGTGGTGACCCTTCAGCCATAAATATCAATCCGGCAGGGAGTGCTATTTTCAACGCAAGCGAAATTTCGTTTAGCCTTAATAACAACAGCCAAAAGAGAGATATTAACTTCTTAGACCGAAGTGATAAGAAAAATAACAATGATTTTAACTTCAATCATTTCGGGGTTGTGTTTGCTATTCCTGATGTGTCGCCTACTGTTAAGAAATTGAGTTTTGGGTTTAATTATCAGTTAAGCAAAACTCTTGACAATGACAAGTTTTCTTATTCGGCTTACAATAATAAGGGCTTAGACGATTACTTTTTGGACTACGCTACCAAAGGTAATAATGGCAATCCTTTTAGCTTTGGTACTTTTGCAAGAGGATATAATTTAAACCAGCAGGAAGAGATAGGAGAGTATTATGCTACCTTAGGACGTAGAGAGGGGTATGCTGCCCAAATGGCTTATTTGGGATTGAAGGCTGGTCTTATCAACCCTAAGACGCTTTCGGCAGACAATACGGAATATGACCTTAGTGGTGATAATCTAGAACGCTTGCAAACCTATAAAATAGAGCGTTCGGGCTATGTAAATAAATACAATTTCAACTTTGCTTCGCAAATAGGGGATTTTATTTACTTAGGAATGAACTTAAATGCGCACAACATCAACGAAAAGGCGCTATATAGTGTAAAAGAAGATAACTTTAGAAGTTCAAACCCTTACCTACGCTATGCGAACCACAAACAATACATCAATACAACAGGTGAAGGCTTTTCGCTACAGCTAGGAAGTATCATCAAAGTAACTGATGAGTTGCGTTTAGGGGTAAGTTACCAATCGCCTACGTGGTATAAGATGAAAGAGGAGTCGCGCCAAGTGCTCTACGCTACTACAGGAGTGGCTACTACTACTTATGACCGTGATATAGAATTAGTGAATAGATATGGCGACCCTATATGGTATGAACGCGAATACAAATTCCGCACCCCCAGTGCGTGGACTGCTAGTGCTGCTTACCTGATAAAGAAAAGAGGTATCTTAAGCATTGATTACACCTACAGAGCCTACGATAATCTGAAATTCAGAAGTAATAATATGAAAGGCTATAACAGTGCTTTTGAAAACCAAATGGGTGATACCTCGACCCTACGCATAGGAGGAGAGTATAGAATACCTTTTAAATTAATAAAAGAAGACCCTAAGAGCACTAACTTTGTAAGCTTGCGAGCAGGTTATAGATACGCACAAAGTCCGTATAGGAAAACAACTGCAGTAGTAGGTGATCTGACAGGGTATTCGTTTGGGGCTGGTGTGACCTTGGGTGGTATTAGATTAGACGCTTCGTATGATGTGGCTAAACAAACAAACCTATACCAAATGTATGAGAATGTGCTGACCACTCCTGCTCATATAAAATCTACTTATGGTAACTTCTTGTTTACCTTCACAGCGCAACTTTTTTAGTGCGAGCTGCACAGGCAAAGTGCGAGCCGCACAAGCAGAGATGCTAGCACAGGCAGATAATTAAGAGACGGTGATGAGAAAAGCACCGTCTCATTTTTAGTATAAAAGCAATATTCAAATTTAGTATAAAACAACATTCAAAAAAAGTATTTTGAAATTACACAGAAATTTAGTGGATGCGGTGATTGAGGGACTCGGTTTTATTTTTACCGAAAATCAGTATGCCGATAAGGTAGTGGAAAAACTGCTGAAAAAAGATAAGCGCTGGGGGGCTCGGGATAGGGCTTTTGTGGCTGAAACGATTTACGATATAGTGCGCTGGAAACGCCTCTATGCGGAAATAGCTGAAGTATATGAACCCTTCAGCATACATAACCTACGTCGCCTTTTTGCAGTATGGGCTACCCTGAAAGGTGTTGCACTGCCTGACTGGGGAAACTACTTTGAAGATACCCCTACCAGACGCATCAAAGGGAAATTTGACGAGCTCTCTAAAATACGCAAATACCGCGAATCGGTGCCTGACTGGTTAGACGCTTTGGGAGAACAAGAACTGGGAGAGGCTCTCTGGACAGACGAACTGCACAGCTTGAACAGTTTAGCCCCCGTAGTATTGCGCGTAAATACCCTAAAAATAAGTCGTGATAGACTGCAGCAACTCCTCCGCGAGGAAGGGGTAGAAAGCTATCCGCTACAGCAGTATCCTGATGCTTTGCAATTGGTAGAGCGCAGTAACATCTTCAAAAGTCAATCTTTTAAAGACGGATTGTTTGAGGTGCAAGATGCCTCTTCGCAGAAAGTAGCTCCGTTTATGCAAATAGACAATAGCGTAAAACGCATTATTGACACTTGTGCTGGAGCTGGTGGTAAAACGCTTCATCTGGCAACCCTCTTGCAAAACAAAGGTCAGATTATAGCGATGGACATTTACGAGCAAAAGCTGCAAGAACTCAAACGAAGAGCACGCCGCAATGGGGCTTTCAACATAGAAACTAAGCTGATAGACCCTAAGCAACTGAAACGTATGCAAGGCAGTGCCGACCGCGTACTGATAGATGCGCCTTGTAGTGGGTTAGGTGTACTGCGCCGCAACCCTGATGCTAAATGGAAATTGCAACCTGAGTTTTTAGACCAGATACGCACTACCCAACAAGAAATATTGCAGCAGTATAGCAAACTGCTGAAAAAAGGCGGTAAGCTGGTATATGCGACTTGCTCGGTATTGCCTTCAGAAAACCACCAGCAAGTAGCGACTTTCTTAGCTTCGGAAGCTGGCAAGGATTTTAAATTAGAGGCTGAAGAAGTGATTTTTGCGCATCAATCGGGTTATGACGGTTTTTATATGGCGAGGCTCATTAATAATGGTTAATAGAAACCTCCCCCCCTTCACATACTCCGCTGCGCTAGCTCGCGGACTTCCTCCGAAGGGGGAGCTCATACACGAGCTTTATAATGGAAAAATACACTTTAGAAGTAACTTTAAAAATTGTA
>NZ_KN389985.1:65998-72883 GCF_000213295.2 Capnocytophaga sp. oral taxon 329 str. F0087 | reverse complement strand
GAAGACCGAAGAATCGACCCCTATACTGAAGCACGACAAAGTGTTTAATATGGAGATTTCTTATTTCCACAACCAAGCGGTATTTAAACAACACATAAAACTGCTTAATAAGGCAGCTACAAGCATCAAAGGGAGCGTAGAATTTATGAGTTGTAATGACAACAACTGCTCGCCCCCAGATACAGTAGATTTGGTATTTGAACTAACAGATAATGCCGCTGCCTCCGCAGGTGTTAGCCCACAATTCACCTTTAACAATCCGCCAGCAGACAATAACGCAGCGCCTGCTACGACTGTAAGCGAAACTAAAACAGAGGCAATAAACCCTACCCCTATTCACAATCAAGGTATTTGGACGATATTCTTTTTATCGTTTTTAGCTGGTTTTGCAGCTCTACTGACCCCTTGCGTATTCCCGATGATACCAATGACAGTGAGCTACTTTACTAAACAAAGTAAAACAAAGGCTAAGGGCATCAGAAATGCGATAACTTATGGTATTTCTATTATCGTGATTTACGTATTATTAGGCACGGTAGTAACTGCTATTTTTGGAGCTGATGTGCTAAACGCATTTTCAAGTAGCTTTTTGTTTAACCTTATATTCTTCCTTATTTTAGTAGTTTTTTCTATCTCATTTTTAGGTGCTTTTGAAATCACCCTACCCAGCTCGTGGAGTACTAAGATTGATGCCCAAGCCGATCGCAGTGGTTTTGTAGGTATCTTCTTTATGGCACTGGCCTTAGCCATTGTATCTTTCTCGTGCACAGGGCCTATAGTTGGTTCTTTATTAGTACAAGCAGCCTCGCAAGGGGGCATCGCCCCTATTATGGGAATGTTTGGGTTTTCATTAGCCATAGCCTTGCCTTTTGCACTATTTGCGGCTTTCCCAGGGTGGTTGCAATCACTCCCCAAATCAGGCGGTTGGATGAACACTGTGAAAGTAGTATTGGGCTTTTTGGAATTGGCATTGGCATTTAAATTCTTATCGAATGCTGACTTAGTGGTACAATACCACTGGATAGAACGCGAAGTATTTATCGCTATTTGGATAGCTATATTTGGCGCCCTTTCGTTATACTTATTTGGAAAAATACGTTTGCCACACGATGATGCTTCTGACCGCATATCAGTAGGGCGACTCATTTTGGGGCTACTCACTTTGAGTTTCACTATTTATATGATACCAGGGTTATGGGGTGCCCCTCTGAACCTTATCAACGCTTTTCCACCTCCACAACACTATAGCGAATCGCCATATGGAGTAGGTAAAGGAGCCGTTGGGGTAGAAGAAGGCGCGCTACCTGAAGGAGCCCACCTATTTAAGCCTCATAACATCATAACCTTTGACGATTACGACAAAGGATTGGCCTACGCTAAACAACAAAATAAGCCGGTACTATTAGATTTCACAGGCTGGTCGTGCGTAAACTGCCGACGTATGGAGCAAAACGTATGGCCTAAGCCGCAAGTGTTAGAGATACTCAAAAACGAAGTAGTACTTATCTCGCTATACGTAGATGACAAACGTCCGCTGCCAGAGAGTGAAATAAAACCTTCACAAATAAGAGAAGGCAAACTCATTAAGACTATAGGTCAGAAATGGAGTGAGTTTCAGACTCTGAAATACAAAGCTAACACACAGCCTTTTTATGTGCTGATGAACCACGAGGGCGAAAATTTAGTAGCCCCTATAGGGTATACCCCCGATACCGATGATGCTGATGAGTTTTACAAATGGCTCAGAAAAGGTATCACCGCCTTTGGCAAATAATAGCATTTAAATGAAAAACAAACTCTACATACTCCCTACTATTATCGGCATAACCTTGGCGATAGGGATTATCTTGGGACGGCAGTTAGCTAATTTTTATATTCCGAAACCGCCACCACCCCTCCCCTTCCCTATCAGCGATATAGACACCGTGCCCGAAAATCCTTATAAGGTAAAACTCGGACGGCTGATAGACTATATAGAGGAGGATTATGTGGATAATGTAAATACCGATAGTATAGTAGACCTGACCATCAATAGTATATTGCGAAAGTTAGACCCCCACTCTACCTACATCTCGAAAACAGATATACAAGAAGTAGCCGAGACGATGAGTGGTAAATTTGTAGGGGTAGGCATCAGTTTCTATATGTATAAAGATACGATTGCCGTTATCAGACCTATAGAAGGAAGTGATGCTATGAAGAAAGGTATCCGTTTTGGCGACCGCATACTGATGGCTAACAAAGATACCCTCTTTAAGAAACGGCTAAGCACCGATAAGATAAAGAATATACTGAAGGGGAAAATGGACTCGAAAGTAGACCTGACCATATACCGAAAGAGCAAAGACAGTATTTTCAGAATTCCTATTGAGCGGAAATTTATACCTATAAAAAGTATAGATTGCTTCTACAAAGTGAACGATACGCTGGGGTATATACGAATGAACCGGTTTGCCGAGACTACCTACAACGAATTTTCGACCGCCCTTAAAGCTCTTGAAAAAGAAGGGGTAAACAGCCTTATACTTGACTTGCGCAACAATAGCGGAGGATTCCTAAATGTAGGTATACAAATAGCCGATGAGTTTTTGCCTAAAAACAAAATGATAGTGTTTACCAAAAACAACCGCAAAGAGATAGAAGAAACCTTCTCTACTGAAGGGGGGCTATTTGAAGATAAGCCCGTGTTTATATTGGTAAATGAAAACACTGCCTCAGCCAGCGAGATAGTAGCAGGAGCGCTACAAGACAACGACCGAGGTGTGATAGTAGGCAGACGCACCTTTGGGAAAGGATTAGTACAGAGCGAAATGCCTCTACCTGATGGGTCGGCAGTACGGCTAACCACTGCGCGCTATTACACTCCTACAGGGCGGTCTATACAGAAGCCTTACGGTTTGGGACACCAGCGAGGGAGTTTTCAGATAGACAATGCTACCGTGCCTGACTCGCTGAAATTTACCACCCCTAAGGGAAAAGTAGTATATGGCGGAGGCGGTATTTACCCCGATGTATATGTGCCTATAGATATGAAGCCCGAAAGCTATTTGGTAAATGAAGTGCTGCGCTCAGGACTGACCAATTTCTTTCTGTTTGAGTATTTAGACAGTCACCCATCGCTAAACAGCAAGCCCCACAAGGCATACTTTATAACCGACTATAAAGTGCCGAAAGAGATGCTAATGGCCTTTGCTAAATTCTTAAGAAACAGGCGCATCAACCTAAATTTTGGCAAGAACAGCAATGAGATAGCTAAACACCTGAAGGCGAGCTTGGCTGAAATATGGTTTAACAACAATGTAGCGGGGCTTATTAGAAATCAGCACGATTTTTACATAGATGAATGCCTGCACTACTACCACCACAAAAGCACCTCTGCTACTAAGAAAGCAGCGAAGAGGCAAGCAACAAAAACTAATAAAAAGAGTACAAAATAATATATGAGTAAGAATCTAACATCAAGAAGTGAAGACTATTCGAAATGGTATAACGAATTGGTAGTAAAAGCCGATTTGGCAGAGAGTTCTGGCGTGCGCGGCTGTATGGTAATTAAGCCTTACGGCTATGCTATATGGGAAAAAATGCAAGCCGAACTCGACAGAATGTTTAAAGAAACAGGGCATACTAATGCTTATTTCCCTATATTTATACCTAAAAGCTATTTTGAGGCAGAAGAAAAGAACGCTGAAGGTTTTGCTAAAGAATGCGCGGTAGTAACCCACTACCGACTAAAAACTGACCCCAATGAAAAAGGGAAGCTAATAGTAGATCCTGAAGCAAAATTGGAAGAGGAGCTAATAGTGCGCCCTACCTCAGAATCTATCATCTGGAGTACGTACAAAAACTGGATACAGTCATACCGCGACCTACCTATCCTTATCAACCAATGGGCAAACGTGGTGCGCTGGGAAATGCGTACGCGCCTATTCCTGCGCACAGCAGAGTTTTTATGGCAAGAAGGGCACACTGCCCACGCTACTAAAGAAGAGGCTATAGAAGAATCGGAAAGAATGATGAATGTATATGCCAACTTTGTAGAAAACTTTATGGCTGTACCTGTAATCAGAGGGTTTAAAACAGAAACCGAGCGTTTTGCCGGTGCTGACGAAACCTATTGTATAGAAGCGATGATGCAAGACGGCAAAGCCCTACAAGCCGGCACTTCGCACTTCTTAGGACAAAACTTTGCTAAGGCTTTTGATGTGAAATACGCTACCAAAGACGGTAAGCAAGAATATGTATGGGCAAGCTCTTGGGGAGTATCGACCCGCTTGATGGGTGCCCTTATTATGACCCATAGCGATGACAACGGTTTGGTATTGCCTCCTAACTTAGCGCCTATACAGGTAGTAATCGTACCTATCTACAAAGGAGCCGCACAATTAGAAAGTGTAAGAGAGCGCATCAGTCCGCTAATGGAGGCTCTCAGAAAGCAAGGTATTAGTGTGAAGTTTGACGACCGCGATACTCAATCGCCAGGGTTTAAGTTTCACGAATACGAACTAAAAGGTGTACCTGTACGCTTAGCGGTAGGGCAACGCGATTTAGAAAATAACACCTTTGAAGTAGCGAGACGCGACACCCTAACTAAAGAAACCGTAAGCGGAGATGACATCATAGCACACATTGCTCAATTATTAAAAGAGATACAAGAGAATTTGTACAAAAGAGCTTTAGCCTACCGCGACAGCCATATAACAGAAGTGAACTCATACGAAGAGTTCAAAGAACTGTTAGAAACCAAAGGCGGCTTTTTTGCAGCTCACTGGGACGGCACTGCTGAAACAGAAGCTAAAATAAAAGAAGAAACTAAGGCTACTATCAGATGTATTCCTTTAGATGCTAAAGAAGAAAGTGGCGTATGTATGTACTCTGGTAAGCCTTCAAAGAAAAGAGTTCTGTTTGCTAAGGCCTATTAAAAAGAAAAAAAATACTGAAAAAATTTGGTAGTTATGCTAAAAAAGTATACCTTTGCCTTATAATAATTAAAAAAACATAATTACGATGAAAAAAATCATTTTATCATTAGTAGCAGTTTTTGCTTTTGGTGCTGTATCAGCACAAAATTTAGTATCTTCTAAAGGAGAACAATATCTTCCAAAACAAGGAGATTGGTCTATTGGTTTCAATGCAGGTAATGCTTTGAGATATGTTGGTAATGCTTTCAATGGCAACACTGGTAACAGCTCTGCAGATCTTTTTGAAGGACAAAGAGTTCTTAACTTTGGTACTGGCGTATTTTCTTCTACTGCTTCAGTAATTACTTTTGTAGGTAAAAAGTTTGATACTGACAACACCGCAACTCGCTACACAGCAAGCTTTAACTTCAACTTCGAAAAACAAAAAGACGTTGATGGTACTAGCAGTTTTGGTTTAGTAGCTGGCTATGGTAAAGAGTGGAGAAAAGGTACTACTCGCCTACAAGGTTACTACGGTGTAGATGGTTTAGTAGGTTTAGTTTCTCCTGCTAAAAAACAATTCGGATTTGGAATTGGTGCACAAGGTTTTGCAGGAGTTGAATACTTTATCTTCCCTAAAGTAGCTCTTGGTGCTCAATACACTTATGGTGTAGGTTTAGAATATGCTAGCAACGACAGCAACAATAGAATAAACTTTAACATCGGTAATGCAAATGGTTTAGGAGTTCTTTCTGCAACTCTTAACGCATACTTCTAATAGATATTGTCTGTTAGACTTTAAAAAAATTAGGGCTGAGTCTTTATAGATTCAGCCTTTATCTTTATAAATAAAAAAATATGATTTGGGAAAAACTACTTTCGCTTAATAAATACGGCGATACTGCTACAAGACTACGTATTAATGAAGATGAAACGCGCTTGAGCTTTGATATGGACTACGACCGCGTGGTCTTTTCGAGTGCCTTTAGGAGTCTGCAAGACAAAACACAGGTGATTCCGCTTTCTAAAATGGGCTTTGTACACACGCGTCTGACCCATAGTATAGAGGTATCGGTAGTAGGGCGCAGCTTAGGGCGTGCCGTAGGAAAACACCTACTAACGAAGTACCCTCATCTACGTGATTTAGGCTACCAAACCAACGATTTTGGCGCTATTATCGCAGCAGCTTCGGTAGCACACGACATCGGTAATCCGCCCTTTGGACATAGTGGTGAAAAGGCTATAGGTGAGTTCTTTCAATTCAAAAAAGGCACTGCTATTAAACATCTACTGACAGAAGTAGAGTATGCCGACCTATGCAATTTTGAGGGTAATGCCAACGGTTTTAGAATTGTAAACGAATCGCGGTTGGGAGTAGAGGGAGGATTACGCTTGACCTATGCTACTCTGGGAGCTTTTACCAAATATCCTAAAGAATCGCTACCTATACGACCTACTAAAAATATAGCCGACAAGAAATACGGCTTTTTTCAGGGTGATAAAGCATTTTTTAAGGAAGTAGCTGATACTTTAGGGCTTATCTCTACCAGCCAACAGGGCGAACTGCGATATGCACGCCACCCGCTAGCGTTTTTAGTAGAAGCTGCTGATGATATATGCTATACCATTATCGATTTTGAAGATGGTATTAATTTAGGACTTATCAGCGAAGAGGTAGCCTTAGAATATATGGGGGGCATCATATCGGATAGAATACATAGCGACAAATACGCCAAACTACAGACCAAAGAAGAGCGCATAGCTTATCTGAGGGCAGTGGCTATCGGTGCTTTAGTGCAAGATGCTACCGAGATTTTTATAGAAAATGAAGACGCTATACTAAACGGCAACTTCCACCAATCGCTATTGAGGCTCAGCAAATACCGCCACCAAATAACCGATGTAATAGACTGTAGTGTAGAGCATATCTACCAATCGGATGAAGTAGTAGAGAAAGAAGTGCAAGGTTATGTGATTTTGCAGCATC
>NZ_KN389985.1:63071-65317 GCF_000213295.2 Capnocytophaga sp. oral taxon 329 str. F0087 | reverse complement strand
TTTTACTGCTATTATCAACTTCGAAAACGGTAGAGAGACCTCTTTTGATAAATTATTGCTAAAAAAGTTGCCCGAAAAGTATCAGAAAAAAGGCAGTATTTACGACAAAGTGATGGGCATCACCTGCTATATAGCGAGTTTGACGGACAGTAAAGCCGTAGAATTGCACCTAAAAACGGCGAGTAGCACTAAAAATATATAATTTATAAAACACTGATAATCAGCAGTAATAAAATAAAATTAAAAAAAAGTTGTAATTTTTTTGCCGAAAAATTTGCAGGTAATAAAAATTGTTGTACTTTTGCAACCGCAATGAAGAAATGAATTGCACATCACTAAAGGTCTGGTAGTTCAGTTGGTTAGAATACATGCCTGTCACGCATGGGGTCGCGGGTTCGAGTCCCGTCCAGACCGCTTCATAAGATTTAGTTGTGTTGTTTTGTGTAAATATTTTTACACGGGTTTATAGTAAACCAATGAAAGCTTTCCTTTGTAAGGAGAGCTTTTATTTTTTGTGCTAATTATAAATTGTGAATTAGCAAATTATCCGTACCTTTGTCGCCCGAATCATTACGATGACAATGAAGAGCAAAGAAATACTTATAAAAGGAGCCAAACTACATAACCTTAAAGATATAACGGTAGGTATCCCTCGCAACCAATTGGTAGTAATAACAGGGCTATCGGGGTCTGGCAAATCGAGCTTAGCTTTTGATACCCTCTATGCTGAAGGGCAGCGCCGCTATGTAGAAAGCCTATCATCATACGCACGTCAGTTTTTAGGACGGCTTGACAAACCTAAAGTAGATAACATCATCGGGATTGCGCCCGCTATTGCTATTGAGCAAAAAGTCAATACTTCTAACCCACGCTCTACGGTAGGTACTTCAACAGAAATATACGACTATCTGAAATTGCTCTTTGCCCGTATCGGCAAGACCTACTCCCCCATATCGGGCAAGGAAGTAAAAAAACACACTGTAACTGATGTGGTAGAGGCCGCCCTCGCCTACCCCGACGGCACTAAGCTGCTGCTATTAGCCCCTATTAGTATCCCTAAAGACCGCACTGTAGAACAAGTACTAAAATTGCTACTACAGCAGGGCTACGCGCGCATATTGCACCAAGGAGAAGTGATACGATTGGAGGAAGACAATCTACCTAAGAAATTAGGTAAATTTCAGTTGGTAGTCGACCGGATAGTGGTACAGCACAACGAGGATTTTCAGCACCGATTGGCAGATGCTGTAGAAACCGCTTTCTTTGAAGGAAAAGGGGAATGTATGCTACAAGAAGTGGAATCGGAAGTACTAAAACACTTCAGCAACCGCTTTGAGATGGACGGCATCACTTTCTTAGAACCGAATGTGCATCTTTTTAGTTTCAACAATCCTTACGGGGCTTGTCCGGAGTGCGATGGCTATGGCGATACGATAGGGCTAGACGAAGACCTTATCGTACCCAACACAGGGCTATCGGTATACGAAAATGCCATCTACCCTTGGCGTGGTGAAACAATGAGTTGGTTTCGCGACCAGTTGGTAAACAACGCTTACAAATTCGACTTCCCGATACACAAACCTTGGTATGAACTCAGTGCCGAACAACGACAATTAGTATGGGACGGCAATAAATATTTCACAGGGCTGACAGACTTTTTTAAAGAATTAGAAGAAAAGAGCTACAAGATACAAAACCGAGTATTATTAGCGCGCTATCGCGGAAAAACACGTTGCCATAGTTGCCACGGAAGACGACTTCGGAAGGAGGCTAACTACGTGAAAATACAAGGAAAAAGCATTTCGGATTTGGTAGAAATTTCTATAGAAAAGCTACAAGCATTTTTTAGAGAATTAACCCTTTCGCCCTACGAGCAAGAAGTAGCTAAACGGCTACTGATAGAAATCAACAGCAGGCTACAGTTCTTAAGCGATGTAGGCTTGGGGTACTTAACGCTAAACCGCAAATCGAACACGCTATCGGGTGGCGAGAGTCAGCGTATTAACTTAGCTACCTCATTGGGTAGTAGTTTGGTCGGCTCGATGTACATACTCGACGAGCCGAGTATAGGGTTACACCCACGCGACACTCATAGGCTTATAAAAGTACTGAGATCGCTGCGCGACTTAGGCAATACAGTGATAGTAGTAGAACACGATGCCGACATAATGAAAGCCGCTGACTACATTATAGACATAGGACCTGAAGCCGGTACCCACGGAGGGGAAGTAGTAGCTGCTGGCACT
>NZ_KN389985.1:54086-62450 GCF_000213295.2 Capnocytophaga sp. oral taxon 329 str. F0087 | reverse complement strand
CTTATGAACAACTGCTAAAAGCTGATACTCTAACAGGAAAATACCTCAGCGGACGCTTAAGCATTGAACCGCCTAAGAAAAGGCGCACCTCGCCCCACTACATCAGTTTAATCGGTTGTCGCGAGAATAACTTGAAGAATATAGATGTGAGTTTTCCGCTGGATATGCTGACCGTAGTAACAGGGGTATCGGGTAGTGGCAAATCGACCTTGATAAAGAAGCTGCTCTATCCTGCTATGCAAAAAGAGTTAAATGCCAGCAACGAAAAGATAGGGCAATTCACCCGCATAGAAGGCAAATATAAACAGTTGCAAAGCGTGGAGTTTGTAGACCAAAACCCTATAGGCAAATCGAGTCGCTCTAACCCTATCACCTACCTAAAAGTATATGACGACATTCGCAACCTCTACGCCAACCAAAAATTGGCTAAGATGCGTAACTTTTCGGCTAAGCATTTTTCTTTCAACGTAGATGGAGGACGCTGCGAGGTGTGCAAAGGCGAAGGAGAGGTGACCATAGAAATGCAGTTTATGGCAGATGTGCACCTAACCTGCGAAGCCTGTGGCGGCAAGCGTTTCAAAAAAGAAGTGTTAGAAATAACTTACGAAGGGAAAAACATAGATGACCTACTGAACACTACTATTGACGATGCCGTGGCTTTCTTTGCCGCTCATAAGCAAACAAAAATAGCAGAAAAACTCAAACCTCTACAAGATGTAGGCTTGGGGTACGTAACCTTAGGGCAATCATCTTCTACCCTATCGGGTGGGGAAGCGCAACGCATTAAATTAGCCTCGTTTTTATCAAAATCAGAGAGCAAAGAAAAGGTGCTTTTTATCTTTGACGAACCCACTACTGGCTTGCATTTTCACGATATACGCAAGCTCTTAGACTCGCTACAAGCACTAATAGAAAAAGGGCATTCGGTGATAGTGATTGAGCACAACTTAGAGATGATAAAATGTGCCGACTACGTAATAGATTTAGGCTTAGAAGGAGGCGAAAAAGGAGGTTCTATAATAGCAAAAGGCACCCCCGAAGAGATAGCCAAATGCAAAGAAAGCTATACAGGTAGCGCCTTAGCTAATGACAAATGACAAATGTTTGTTGCTAATTGACAATTATTTTGTACTTTTGCCGCGAGAATGAATATTATCTAAATTTTTAGAATGATGAATACCATAACAAAAACTAACTTTAAATTTCCCAAACAAAAATCAGTATACAGAGGGAAAGTACGCGATGTGTATCAGCTGAAAGATGATACCCTCATAATGATTGCTACCGACCGTATTTCAGCTTTTGACGTTATCCTTCCTAAAGGGATACCCTACAAAGGACAAATACTCAACCAAATGGCTGTACGCTTCTTAGAGCAAACTGAAGATATAGTACCCAACTGGCTAACTGCCTCGCCCGACCCTAACGTATCTATAGGGCAGGTATGCGAACCCTTAAAAGTAGAAATGGTAATACGTGGCTACTTGGCCGGACACGCTGCTCGTCTGTACAAAAACGGTAAGCGTATGCTTTCGGGGGTAGCACTACCTGAAGGATTGAGAGAGTTTGATATTTTTCCTCAGCATCCTATCATCACCCCTGCTACTAAGGCAGAACAAGGACTACACGATGAAGATATATCGCGCGAAGAGATTATCAGAAGAGGTATCGTAAGTGAAGAAGACTATCGCCTAATGGAGAAATACACTTATGCTCTTTTTGCTCGTGGCAGCGAAATAGCCTCAAAACACGGACTTATATTAGTAGATACTAAATACGAATTTGGCAAGACACGCGATGGCGAAATAGTGCTTATAGACGAAATTCACACTCCGGATTCTTCTCGCTACTTCTACAAAGAAGGATATGACGAACGCCAAGAAAAAGGAGAACCTCAAATACAACTATCGAAAGAATTTGTACGCCAATGGCTTATCTCGCAAGGCTTCCAAGGTGAAAAAGGACAAAAAGTGCCTGAAATGAGTGATGCTTATGTGCAATCGGTTTCAGACCGCTATATAGAACTCTACGAGAATATAATGGGCGAGAAGTTTATACCAGGTGATACTACTGATATAGAAGGGCGTATCTATGAAAATGTAGAGAAATATTTGAAGAGTTAGTTTTTTGAATCACGATATATACATATCATTGGGGAGCAATCTGGGGAACCGGAAAGCATACTTGCAACAGGCTATTGAAGGGATTGCCATGCGGGTGGGTACTATCGTTGATATTGCCCCTATTTACGAAACACCTTCGTGGGGTTTTGCAGGTGAGGCATTCCTAAATACTTGTTTGTTATGTAAGTCTTTTCTGTCGCCAGAGGAAGTATTATCGCAATTACTACAGATAGAACACGAGTTAGGAAGAGAGCGTGTACCCAACCAAAAGGGGTATCAATCGCGCACTATCGACCTTGATATACTGTTTTATGACGATGAAGTTATCAATAGTGAACTACTGACAATACCACACCCTCTGCTACACAGACGCAAGTTTGTACTGCGCCCTTTAGCAGCCCTCGATGAACAGAAAGTACACCCTATACTACAGAAAACAATAGGCGAACTGCTACGCACTACCGATGACCCATCGCCTGTGCAACGCCTCTCTGACCAACTGACATTCCCTGCACAGAAATCACCTTTTCTGAACTATAAATACATAGCTATAGAAGGTAATATAGGCTCTGGGAAGACTACATTGGCAACTAAGATAGCTGAAGACTTTAATGCAAAACTCATCTTAGAGCAGTTTTCTGATAATCCTTTCTTGCCTAAATTCTACGAAAATCCTAAACAATACGGTTTTACCTTAGAAATGTCGTTCTTGACAGAGCGCTACCAACAAATGCGTGAGCAGCTTGCCCAAATGGATTTGTTTAAGGAGTTTGTAGTATCAGATTACGATATATTTAAATCGCTTATCTTTTCTAAAGTTACCCTTAGCGAAGATGAGTTTGTACTATACCGAAAGCTCTTCTACCTACTCTACAACCAAATTATCAAGCCTGATTTGTACGTATTCTTATACCAGAATACTGACCGCCTGATTGAGAACATCAAAAAGCGCGGGAGAGCGTATGAACAGAATATATCGCCTGATTATCTGAAGAAAATACATTACGGATATTTAGATTTCATACAGAAAAATACCGCTATCAACTCACTTATCATCGATGTTACTGACCTCGATTTTGTAAAGCATTATAACCATTATGAACTTATCATAGAGAAGATAAGAGAGTGTAATTAATTTTATAAAAACATAAGAAAATGTCAGCTGTTAGAAAAGAATACAAACGCGTAACTACCAAATCGGTAGTAGAAATGAAAGCCAATGGCGAGAAGATATCAATGCTTACTGCCTACGATTATACTTTTGCTAAATTATTAGACAGTGCAGGGATTGATGTACTATTAGTAGGCGACTCTGCCAGCAACGTAATGGCAGGACACGAAACTACCCTACCTATTACCTTAGACCAGATGATTTATCACGCTTCTTCTGTGATAAGAGGCGTTACACGTGCTTTGGTAGTAGTAGATTTGCCTTTTGGTACTTATCAGTCTGACCCTAAGAAAGCATTGCGTTCAGCTACTCGCATAATGAAAGAAAGTGGAGCTCACGCTATCAAATTAGAAGGGGGTAAAGAGGAAGCAGAGAGCATCAGACGAATAGTAAATGCTGGCATACCCGTAATGGGACACTTAGGACTCACTCCGCAATCCATACACCAATTTGGTGGTTTTGGTCTGCGCGCAAAAGAAGAAGCTGAAGCTCAAAAACTAAAAGAAGATGCTAAACTATTAGAACAGTTAGGTTGTTTTGCAATAGTATTAGAGAAAATACCTGCTGCTTTGGCTGAAGAGGTAGCTAAGAGCGTACGCATACCTATCATAGGTATCGGGGCTGGGAATGGTGTTGATGGACAAGTATTAGTAATGCACGATATGCTGGGAATGAGCAATGAGTTTCACCCTAAGTTTTTGCGCAAATATGCTAACCTACAAGAAGTTATCAACGAAGCAGTAACCCACTATATAGCTGATGTTAAAAGCGTTGACTTTCCTAATGAAAACGAAAGTTATTAGAATGCAGAAAAATGTTTAGACATCAAGGGAAAAGTCGGACTGCCAAACATAATTTACAAATAGCCGTAGTGCTCTCATTCGTTGCAGGAATGGTGAACGTTACCGGCTTTTTGTTTATGGGTAAACTCACCACCAATGTTACTGGGCATTTTGCTTACTTCATCTACGATGTATCTGTAGCCGAGTTTTGGAAAGGGCTTATCTACTTCCTTTATATCTTTGCTTTCTTAGCTGGTTCTTTCTGCTCTGGACTACTGATAGAGTATGCTAATTATCACCGCAAACACAATAAATACCTCGCCCCTACCCTATTAGAATGCTTTTTGTTATTATCGGTATGGGGGTTAAATACTTTCTCAACAGGTGGTATACCCCAAAATATAACTGCTTGTATATTGCTCTTTGCTATGGGATTGCAAAATGCCTTCGTTACCAAAATATCTAATTCGGTAGTGCGTACCACTCACCTAACAGGACTCTTCACCGACCTTGGTATCGAACTATCGCAACTGCTTTACCTTCACAAAAATCACTATGAAACATATTTGATAGAACTACGTAACCGCATACGGCTACGGCTATTTATCATTACCTTTTTCTTCTTAGGAGGCTTCTGCGCAGGCTATTTCTACATAGCCCAACAATGGCAACTCTACACTTTACTACTCTCCGTTGCTATCTTATTATTAGGGCTCTTCTATGACGGAATGCGCTTCTTTTACTTTAGAAATAAACGACATTATGAAACTTATCACAAACGCCGAAAACGTAGACGTGCTATACGAAGACAATCACGTAATAGGCATAAACAAGCGCGTGGGTGACATCGTACAGGGCGACAAAACCGGCGACATCCCCCTTAGCGAACACCTAAAGGCTTACTTAAAAAAGAAATACAACAAGCCTGGCGAAGCATACCTCGGTGTAGTACATCGGTTAGATCGTCCTACCACTGGGGTAGTTCTTTTTGCTAAAACCTCCAAAGCCCTCAGTAGGCTAAATGCTATGTTTGCCGATAAAGCACAGGTACAAAAAACCTATTGGGCATTAGTAGATGCAATGCCCCCTGCTACTGAAGGCACTCTTACCCACTGGTTAGTCCGCAATGAAAAACAAAACAAATCAGTAGCACATAATAAAGAAGTGCAGCACAGCAAAAAAGCCGTACTGCACTATAAATTATTGAAGTCTTTTGACCATTATCACCTATTAGAAATAGACCTTATCACAGGTAGACATCACCAGATAAGAGCGCAATTAGCCGCTATAGGATTGCACATAAAAGGCGACCTAAAATACGGTGCTAAACGCTCTAACCCCGACGGGGGCATCTGTTTGCACGCCTATAAGCTCACTTTCGAGCACCCCGTGAAGAAAGAAGTCATCAGTATTGAAGCAGCCCCTAATTGGCAATTAGGCAAATAGCCAATTAGCGATACATCGCTTCTATCTCACGACTATAATTAGCATAAATCACCTTGCGACGAAGCTTAAGCGTAGGAGTAATCTCATTGCGCTCAATAGAAAAAGCAGTAGGTAGCAGGGTGAATTTTTTTATCTGCTCATAATCAGGTAAATCACTTTGGAACTTCTGCAACTGCTTGCCTATATATTCTATCACCTGACTGTGCTTAATGAGGTCTGCTGTGTTTTTATACTTGATATTGAGGTCTTTGAATGCCTGAGTAAGTATCTCATAATTAGGCACTATCAAAGCTGATACAAACTTCTTACCATCGGCTATCACCGCTATTTGCTCAATAAGGTTATACTTGCCCACTTTGCCTTCTATCAGCTGAGGGGCTATATATTTTCCGTTAGAAGTCTTCATCAACTCTTTAATGCGCTCAGTGATAAAAAGATTATTATTCTCGTCTATTTTACCTGCATCACCCGTACGCAAAAAGCCATCAGGAGTAAAAGCCTTAGCCGTTTCTTCAGGGTTCTTATAATACCCCTTCATCACCATACCTCCTTTTACTAATATCTCATTATCCTCGCCTATGCGCACTTGCACATTGGGCATTAGTGTACCTACTGACTGTAAATTGAAACGATTATCACCCCAACAAGATACAGTAGCCGTAGTTTCGGTCATTCCGTAGCCCAATTTGACATTGATGCCTATCGATTGGAAAAAACGCCCTATACTCGGCTCAAGATTAGCACCCCCACAAGGCATAAACTTAATACGTCCACCCAAAACCGCTTTAAGCTTGGTATAGACCATTTTATCAAAAAAGTTATACGCCTTTTTCAATAAAAATGATGGTTTGCGGTTTTGCTCTTTGAGGGTTAATACCCTGCGACCTGTTTTAACCGCCAATTTGAAGAGCATTCGCTTTGCAAAGGACGAAGCATCAGCCTTATCATGCACGGTAGCGAATATTTTCTCATAAAAGCGCGGCACAGCACACATCAGCGTAGGACGCACCTCAGCAAGGGCTTCGCGCACCAAATTAGTATCTTCTAAATAATAAACCACAATCGCTTTGTAAAGACAGAAGGACGTCCAAGCGCGCTCATATACGTGCGTTAGCGGCAAGAACGACAACGAAGAATCGGTGTCATCTACCTCAAGCCTTTGCGAGTGACCGAGCATCTGATAAGCCAGATTTTCGTAAGTGAGCATCACCCCCTTAGGCTCGCCCGTAGTACCCGAAGTGTAGATAACCGTAAAAAGGTCAGATAAATCTCTACTATCTATGCGCTGTTGTAACTCCTCATCTAACGCATTATTATTGCCAAACGCCAAAAAGTCCGTCCAGTGGATAGAGTATTTTTGTTCTTTTAGCTGTATATGGTCGTCAAAAAGGATTATTTTCTGTAGAGAAAGGCATTGGTCGGCTACTTCTAAAGCCTTCAGATATTGTTTTTCATCTCCTACGAAAAGGAATTTTATCTCAGCGTGATTCATCACGTAGAGGGCTTGTTCAGCAGTGTTAGAAGTGTAGATAGGTACGGTTACGGCGCGTATTTGCAAACACGCAAGGTCGGTAAGCGTCCATTGGGGGGTATTCTGAGAGAGGATACCCACCGTTTGCTGTGGGGCAACCCCTTGCTGTAGCAATGCCTTAGAAAGCTGAGTAGTGATGGTGCCCAATTTTTCCCAAGAAATCGGTTGCCAATGAGCATCAATTTTCCTCATAAGAGCCTCTTTCTTAGGGTACTTCTGAATGTTCTCGCGAAATAGCGAGACATAGTGGTAGGCTGTTAAATCCATTTGTTAGTGAATTAATAATGGGGCAAAGGTATAAATTATTTATCAATTAGCAAATTATTTAGTTTAATAGCAGGGGCTAGAGTTCGCTTATCCTTCGCTCGTCTTTCGCTCGTCTTTCGCTCGTCCTAAAGGGTACGTATATCAAAAGTAAAAGGAAGATAGGTATAAAAGATTTTTCTTCTTCTTTTATTTGTTTTCTAAAAATTATTTATTACTTTTGTACTCTGAAATCGAAAGCGAACATTCCGCTTCAATCAAGAAACCTATGCGCATAGATAAAGATTTAGATACCTTAATCGACAAAGTAGATAACGTAGTAGATAGACAATACGACTTTATCAAAGAAGTAAAAGGCATCAAAGAAACTATATGGAAAATGAAAGCTGAAATGGCTACAATGCCTACTGCTTCAGAAACCGTAGTTGAACCTATTGTTGAAGAGGCTGCTGCTGAACAACCTATTGTTGAGGAAGTTACTGCTGAACCTATTGTTGAGGAAGTTACTGCTGAACAACCTATTGTTGAGGAAATTACTACTGAACAACCTATTGTTGAAGAGGTTACTGCTGAACAACCTATTGTTGAGGAAGAAGTTGCTACTGAACCTATTACTGAGGAAGTAGAATCTGTAGCCGAGCCTATAGCTGAAGAGGCTCAGGCGCCTACTGCTCCTGTAGCTGAAGCTACTCCTACCGCTTCTTTTTATAACAAAAAGGAAAAAGAGCCTGTGTTTGAAAAATCATTCGACGACCTATTAGGAAAGAATAAAAACCGAGATTGGGAGCGCTTTATCGGAGAGAATTTATTTAGCAAAATAGGGATTGGTATTATCCTAATTGGGGTATTTATAGGGGTGAAATATTCTATCGACCACAACCTTATCAGCCCTGCTATGCGCTTAGTTTTGGGTTACCTAACGGGGGTTGCTCTATTTGTAACCGGAGCCGTACTCAAGAAGAAATACGAGAATTTCAGCGCTGTATTAGTCAGCGGTGCTATGGCTATTTTCTATTTCGTTACCTTTATAGCGTATTCAGTCTTCGA
>NZ_KN389985.1:32212-53270 GCF_000213295.2 Capnocytophaga sp. oral taxon 329 str. F0087 | reverse complement strand
TTCGACTTTTTCCC
Organism: Capnocytophaga sp. oral taxon 329 str. F0087; assembly: GCF_000213295.2. Classification (NCBI taxonomy): domain Bacteria; kingdom Pseudomonadati; phylum Bacteroidota; class Flavobacteriia; order Flavobacteriales; family Flavobacteriaceae; genus Capnocytophaga; species Capnocytophaga sp. oral taxon 329. Next base: position 53,256 of record NZ_KN389985.1, on the reverse strand, counting down.
GCAGTCGCTCACCTTTATACTGATGTTCCTCTTTACCGCCTTTACGGTATTGGCATCGCTTAGCTATAATCAGGTGGTGATAGCCCTTATTGGCTTGGTGGGCAGCTATGCTGTGCCTTTCTTGCTGAGCAATAACTCTGGGCGGGTAGATATCCTCTTTGCCTACACGGCTATCATCAATATAGGGGTGCTGGTGCTATCGTTCTACAAGCGGTGGAATTCCTTGCTCATCTCTGCGTTCTTATTCACGTGGGTATTACTGCTTTCGACTTGGGAACTAGCTGATAACGAAGTGTATTTCAGTGCCTTCCTAACCTTTAATTTTGTTACTTTTGCTACTTTCTACCTCTCGTTTATAGCGCAGAAGTTGCACCAAGAGCCTGAACTTAGCACCGTAGATGTGGCGCTATTCCTTATCAACAGCTTAGCGTTCTATGGCTTAGGGGCTTGGCTCATCAACAACCATTACCACGACAATACGTGGGTAGCTCTTTTCACCTTGTGCAATGCGTTGTTGCACTTTGGCGTAGCGGCTTATTTCCATCTGAAAAAAGTACCTTCTACGCAACTGAAATATTTGGTGTTAGTATCAGCGCTTTCGTTCGCCACCTTAGTAATCCCTATACAATTTAAAGGTTCGTGGATTACGCTATTCTGGAGTGCTGAAGCGGCTCTATTATTCTGGTTAGGGCGCACCAAAGCCTTGGCAGTGTATGAGCGCATCAGCTACGGGGTACTGGTGTTGGCTACCGGAAGCCTATTAATAGACTGGTATAAAGGTTCTTACAACATCTACCTACTCTCTACTGCCGATTACGTTACTCCGTTTGCCAATTCATTATTTGTAAACGCCCTATTGTATGCTGCTGCCACTACTTTTATGGCTTATATACATCAGAAAGTGAAAGGCGGAGGGGAGTATACCGATTCGATTACTTTATTTTTGAATATATTCTCAGTAGGTTCGCTGTTTTATACCTTCTTCCGCGAAATTATCGTGTTATGCGATATGCGCATTTTGCAATACCCTAATGCGTTAGACAATGCTATGCTAATGGAAGATTTATCGCTGTTCAAAAATATCTGGCTACTTATCTACAGCTTGCTATTTGCATCGGGCTACAGTATGCTGAACCTCAAATATAACAAACAAAAAACGCTGGCTGAAGTACAAATGGGCATCAATTTTATTCTGGGGGCCTTATTTATGACCTTAGGCTTATACTACTTTAGCGAGTTGCGCGAACGTTATATAAGCGAGGCGGCTAGAGGTTATCAGCTTTCGTTGTGGTTCTTAAACATCAGATATTTAGGAATAATAGCATTTGCCGGTTTGTGTTATACTATCTGGCAATTGCAAAAGTTCCTCAACTTATCGGCAAAATCTAAGCTAAAATTAGAGTTATTGCTACACTTAGTAGCCTTATGGGTAAGCAGCAGCGAGCTATTGCATTGGACAGAATTATATGAATCGAGCTCTAACTACAAATTAGGACTTACCATACTATGGGGAGCCTATGCAGTACTATTGTTAGTATTAGGGCTTTTCAAAAAGAAGAAATACCTACGTGTTTCGGGTATTGTACTTATCAGTTTTAGTGTGTTGAAATTATTTTTCTACGACATTACCCACTTAGATACGCTGCGCAAAACGATAGTATTCGTATCGTTGGGGATATTGATGCTAATAGCTTCTTTCTTGTACAACAAGTACACCAAAGAAATTGATGAGGATAAAGAAGAAAAAACAGAGGAAAAACCAGAAGAAGAGCCTTCTGTAGAAGAGAAATCAAACAACTGATAATCAACTTTATAAAAGAAGAAAAAAGTCAGTATTAAAACTTTTATGAAAAGTTTATGATAAAAAAGTATGGCTTTATTAATAAAAAGATTTATCTTTGTGCGATAATAACCAAAATAAAATTTTGCAATGATTAGAGATTATAGAGACATTGAGCTCACCGTAGAACGCCCTACCCCTATTGATAAAGAAGTAGTATGGGATAAATCAAAAGTAATTATCAGTGAAACCGATGTTTATGGGCGTATTACTAACGTAAATGACGTATTTTGCACCGTTTGTGGTTATACTGCTGCTGAAATGATTGGGCAGCCTCATAGCATTATCCGTCACCCTGATATGCCTAAAATCACTTTTAAACTCCTTTGGGATAACCTTAAATTAGGGAATAACTTTGCTGGGGTAGTGAAAAACTTGGCTAAATCAGGAGAGTATTATTGGGTAATCACCGACTTTGAAATGCGTCGCGACAGTGCAGGCAACATCACTCACTACATCGCTCGCCGTAAGTCAGTGCCTAAAGGGGTAATCGATAATTACGTAGCTCCTCTTTACCAAACCCTCGTAAAACTTGAAAAAGTAGGAGGTATGGACTTAAGTGCTCGTTTCTTTAAAAACTATTTGGATAAACAAGGTAAAGACTACATCGACTTTATCATTGATGTGATGAACGAAAACCGCGAAGATGTGGCCTTCCAAGATATACCTATGGCTCCAATGGATTCTAACAAAGTAATATCAGATGACATCGTAACGGTAAGCGATGCTATGAACGAAAAACGCAAGAGTTTCTTTGGCAGATTGTTTTCATAATCAGGCGATGGAACTATAAAATAATAATCATTAAAAAAAGTAAACAGTATGTCAGATTTTACAAATCCTATCCCTACTATTGAAAGACCTACCCCTATTGACCGCGAAGTACAATGGGACAAGACTAAAACCCTTATTAGCGAAACAGACGTAAAAGGTACTATTACCAATGTAAACGATGTATTCTGCGCTGTAGCTCACTACTCTGCAAGCGAACTTATCGGGCAGCCTCATAACCTTATACGCCACCCCGATATGCCTAAACTTATCTTCAAACTCCTTTGGGATAACTTAAAAGTAGGCAATAACTTCGTAGGTGTGATTAAAAACTTAGCTAAAACAGGTGAATACTACTGGGTAGTAACCGACTTCGAAATGCGCCGCGATGCTATGGGCAACATTACTCACTACATCGGTAGACGTAAATCTGTACCTGAAGCTGCTATCAATAACTATTTGGCTCCTTTCTACGAGTCTCTTTTGAAAATGGAGAAAATAGGAGGTGTTGAACTTAGTAGCCGTTTCTTCAAAAACTATTTGACAAAACAAGGTAAAGACTATATCGACTTTGTGATTAGCATTATGTCTGAGAACCAAAATGCTTTCACAGCAGAAACTGTTAATTCTATTGATAATAACAATGTAAGCGTTTCTGACAATATCTACCACGTAGATCACTCAATGAACGAAAAACGTAAAAACTTCTTTGAGCGTTTATTCTCATAAAGTTTAATGTTCTTATTTCATAGTTTAAAATCCCTGTATATCTAAATATGCAGGGATTTTTACTCAATAATACTTTGCCTATTATATGTTTCTTTTCATCGATTTCACTTTTCACCCTATTATAGAGCTTGTGCTGCCCAACGCTTATATTGCCGAACAGCGCAATGGCTACTGCGTATTTTACAAGAAAGCTTCTGATGAAGTATTGCGCAGTTTGCCCAATTGGGAGCTCTCCTCAGCTGAAAAGGAAGCGCTTTCAATTATCAACAGCCTACAACCTAACGAATTATACCAAAAATACCTAAAAAAAGGTGATACTTTCTCTAAAATATACCAAAACGCACAAACTAAGAAGCATATTCAGGAGCAAATAGAGGATAAAACAGATAAACTACTAACGCTTATCTGTAAGAATGAACTTTTTATCACTACCAATTACACGCATAAAGACGAATTAGTAAAGAAACAAGTCCTCACTACCACTCAGGTACTCGAACCTATATTAGAATTGAAAAAAACGGAAGAGGGTATACGCTACCGACTGCTATTAGACGATGGCAAACAAACCTTATTGCCCTACCAGAGCCATATAGAGTTTCTGAACAACCATCACGCTTGGGTTATTTTAAACAAGAAAGTGGTGAGAATAGCCCATATCAAAACATCGCACCTGACCCCTTTCTTGAACAAAGAAACGACTATTATACCTGAGAGAAGTTTCCCTGAGTATTTTGAGAAATTCCTTAAGAAAATACTTCGCAATGCAAAAGTATTGCCCATAGGCTTTGACATCATCGAGAGGAATGAGCTGACTGATACCGCTATAGAAATCTTTTTTGACTTTTTTGCTAATCATTATAAAATACACCTACTATTCCATTATAATGACTATGCTTTCAGCAGTCATCAGCACAAAACTATACAGTCTGACCTGCAAATAGATGATAATAAACGTATTTTTATCTATAATTACCGAAGAAATACTACTGAAGAAGCTAAAAAATACGCTATTTTAGAGCAAATGGGCTTTACTAATCAATCAGGTACTTTCTTTTTAGAGAGTACAGACCCTTTTGCTTCGTATTTTTATCTATTGCACCACCGCGAAGCCCTAACTGCAGCAGGTTTTAGCCTTCTCCCTTTCGTAATAGACGGCGGTAAAGAGGTAACTATAGCCCCTCCAGAACTGATTTTCAACCACACACATACCGAAAATGACTGGTTTGACCTATCTATAAAAGTAAAACAAGGCGATTCTTTATTCGATTTTAAAGATTTAATCAAAAATATCAAAGAAAATAACCCTATATACCCACTGCCTAACGGTAAAATATTCATTATACCCCAAGAATGGTTCAGCAAATTTCAATCTATCGCCAAATATGCTAAGGTACAAAAAGAAAAACTACAGCTTGCTAAGAGTAATTACGCTTTATTAGAGGCTGTACCCGAAATAAAACCACAGTCGTTAGTAGAAAAAGTGAGTTACACTCCTTCTGATAAGCTAAAAGCTACGCTACGCCCCTACCAAATAGAGGGGGTTGAGTGGCTGCTACAACACTATCACAACGGGGTAGGCGCTTGCTTGGCTGATGATATGGGGCTCGGGAAAACCCTACAGACGATAGCTCTGTTAGTAAATATACACGATAGCCTACCTGAAAAATCTATTGACAGCAGCGACCTGTTTTCGGGAGTAGAGGTGCAAAAAGAAGCCCTAAAAGTACTCGTTATTCTGCCTTCATCGCTTATTTTCAATTGGTATGACGAAACTAAGCGCTTTGCCCCTCACCTAAAATGCACCCAATACGTAGGCACGGGCATAGAGCGCAAGCGAAAAATAAGGCGACTGACTAATTACGACCTTGTTTTTACCAGTTACCCCATCGTAGAGCGCGACATCAAAGAGCTTCAGCAGCTTGATTTTCGCTATATTATCCTTGATGAAAGTCAGCGTATAAAGAACAAAAACTCTAAAACTTTTAAGGCTATTAACAGCTTGAAAGCCCCCCATCGCATAGCACTGAGTGGTACCCCTATAGAAAATTCCCTCAGCGATTTATGGTCGCAGATGCAGTTTATCAACCCCAATATACTGAAGAGTTATCCTTCTTTTCACAAAAACTACGAGATAGAAATCAGCAAGAAGAAAAACCTTCAGGCGTTAGAAGAGCTCAAAACTATCATCAGTCCTTTCTTGCTCAGGCGCACCAAAGAGCAGGTACTCGATGACTTGCCCGAAATGGAAGCCCAAATAATCTATTGTCCTCTTGCCGAAGAACAGGCTAAGTGGTACGAGAGCGAAAAATCAAAAGTGCGCAACCAATTGCTACAGATTGCAGCCCCTATCACAGAGTTTAACGCACTGAATATGCTTACCAAACTCCGACAAATCAGCAATCACCCTATGTTGGCTGATAAAGACAGCCTTATTCCTTCAGGAAAATACGAAGAGGTCGTAAATTGTATGCAAGAGTTGGTACAGGCATCGCACAAAGCTCTTATTTTTAGCAGTTTTGTGTCTCACTTAAGCATTTATGAGCAATGGTGTAAAGAAAACGGAGTGAAATACGCTAAACTTACCGGTAGTACCCCTACTGCCGAACGCAAAAATGAAGTAGAGGCTTTTCAGCAAAACCCAGAGGTTACCTTCTTTTTTATATCGCTTAAGGCAGGCGAGGTAGGGCTCAATCTTACTCAGGCGTCATACGTGCTGCTGTTAGACCCTTGGTGGAATCCGTTTTCTGAAAAACAAGCCATTGCAAGGGCGCACCGCTTAGGACAGAAAAACAAAGTAAACGTAGTGCGCTTTGTCAGCAAAGATACCGTTGAAGAGAAAATCATTCGGCTGCAAAAAGCCAAAACTGACCTTGCTGACGATATCATAGGCGAACAGAATTTTATCAAAGAAATTATTTCGAATATGAATACTCTTTTGGAATAAATTTTGCAACTTGTTACTTGCTAATTATTATTTATTTATTATCTTTGCAGATTATGAAGCTAAAGTTATTTCGATTACCTAAAAACAAACGTTTTAATTATACCCCTCGCTATTATGAGGGGAAAGAAGAAGGCAACGCTTTCGAGATGGGGTCGCGCATTCGCAAAGACCGCGAAACCGTTTCTAACCATTTTACTGAGCAATGGCGCAGTATCCGCAGCGAAAGTAGGAATAAGAAAAACGCACAATTCAATAAAACTTTCTGGATTGTACTGGTTATCTTAGTGCTATTATCACTCTATTTCCTTGATTTCGACCTTTCTATATTCCTGCGGAAATAAAATAAAAAGATTGTCAAACCAAATAAACGCTCATTATGAAGATAAATAAGTTATTTATATTGCCCGCACTACTCGTAGCAATGAGCGTCTGTGGGCAACCCGCTTTTGATAGATTAGAAGCTAATAATGACATCACTACATTAGTGGTCTCGCAAAAGATGTTTCAAATGCTTTCTAAAATCGATAGTAAGGATGCTGATGCCAAAGAGTTTATGGATATTGCTAATAAACTCAAGAGTATGAAGGTATTCTCTACCGATAATGCTAAAGCTGCTTCGGTGATGAGAACTGAAGTGCAACAATATGTTAAAAGTGCAGCTCTCTCTGAACTGATGCGCGTAAAAGACAAAAACCAAAACGTGAAGTTCTATACCAAAGGCGGTAAAGATGCTAACAAAGTATCTGAACTACTAATGGTGGTAGAACCCTCTACAAACACTACGCAAATGGTTATCCTATCGCTTACCGGCGACATCGACCTTAGCAAATTAGGTGTTTTAACTAAGAATATGAACCTTCCACAAGAAATAAAAGATATAAAGTAGTACAGAAATGGCAAGATACGAATTGAAATTACCCTCTATGGGTGAAAGTGTGGCTGAAGCTGTGGTTACCAACTGGCTCAAAAAGGTAGGCGACCCTATTGAAGCCGAAGAAGCTATTGTAGAAGTCGCTACTGACAAAGTAGACTCAGAAGTGCCCAGCGAAGTAAGTGGCATAGTTTCTGAAATCCTCTTCAAAGTAGATGAGGTAGTAAAAATAGGTCAGGTGATGGCTATCATCGAAACCCAAGAGTCAGCAGACGCCTCGGCTCCTCCTCAACAAACTGCTGAAATACTGATGCAAAACATAAGCGATATAAAAGAGACTACCCTTAGCCCTCAAATAGACTTTAGTGGTGCTGAGCGTTTCTACTCTCCTTTGGTGAAGAATATCGCTAAGCAAGAAGGTATTAGCCTTGATGAATTAGCCCATATAGAAGGCACCGGACTAAATAATAGGGTAACTAAAGACGATATCCTAGCTTATATAGCCCACAGAACCCAGCCTAAAGCTACTACTACTGTAGCTCCTACTCCAGCAGCCCCTGCAACAGCAAGCCCTATTGATCAGAGAAGCTATACTAAGCACGGCGAGGAACGCATAGAGATGAGCCGTATGGGCAAGATTATAGCTGAGCATATGACTCTCAGCAAGCAAACTTCTGCACACGTACAAAGCTTTACTGAAGTAGATGTAACCCGTATATGGCAGTGGCGCAACAAGGTGAAGAAAGCATTCGAGGCTAATGAAGGCGAGAAATTTACCTTTACTCCTATCTTTATGGAAGCTGTAGCTAAAGCCCTCATTGACTTCCCGATGATGAATATATCAGTAGAAGGAACCACTATTATTAAGAAGAAAAACATCAATATAGGAATGGCTACTGCTCTACCTGACGGCAACTTAATAGTACCTGTTATCAAAAATGCTGATGAGCTTAACTTAAGAGGTATGGCTAAGGTAGTAAATGACCTTGCTAAGCGAGCTCGCGCTAACCAGCTAAAACCCGATGAGGTAAAAGATGGTACTTATACGGTTACGAACATAGGTTCTTTTGGCAACGTTTTTGGCACACCTATTATCAATCAGCCGCAAGTTGGTATCTTGGCAATAGGAGCTATACAGAAAGTACCTGCTGTTATAGAAACGCCTGAAGGCGATGTGATTGGTATCCGCTATAAAATGATGCTCTCGCACAGTTATGACCACCGTGTAGTAAATGGGGCTTTAGGCGGTATGTTCGTACAACGCGTAGCTCAATATCTAGAAAAATGGGATATGAACCGTACCCTTTAAAATAAAGAGAAAACAAAAAAGGCTGTCTTTTAAAAAGACAGCCTTTTTTGTTTTCTCTTATCAAAAAGGTACAATTGTTAATCTACATTATCGTGTAGGTACGAATTGTTTTTTCGTATCTGAAACTCTCCTGAAGAGTCTTTCCCTACTGTAGTACGCGATTGAGCGTTAGCTGACGAACTAAATTTGTAGTTATAATCTTGCAAACGATTAGAACGTTTGTTCATTACATCTGAAATTCGCGCATCCATAGGGGTTAGCTTTATTTCAGTTTCTTCATCTTCAAACATTCTCATTTGTACAGGAGCATTATTAGGCTTTACTGGTGCAGCCATCTTCTCTTCTGTATTATATAGTACAAACTCATTGTTATTCACCGTTTTATTTTCTACAAACGAGGTCGGTTTGGCATCGCGAAAGGTGCGCTCTAACTCAGTATATTCCTCTAAAGTATAACGTATTTCACCTGCTTCATTCACTATAGGAGCTGAAGTATAACGGTTTTTAGGCTGCGATGGTTGTGGTTCATAATCTTCCTCACGCAATTGGTGTACAATAGGTGCAGCTACTTCAGCAGTAGCATAGACTTTTTGCTGGCGAGGCACTTCTTGCACTACCTCTTCTTTCTTAGGTTTTTCCCACTTAGGAGCTGTTTTATCTACTATTATAAAACTATCTTCTGTAGTTACCAATTCGCAGTCTGTCCAGATATTGAGTAGGTCAGTAAGTGCAGGTTCTTTTTTTACCTCAGGTACTGATGGCACAGGATAAACTTCTGTAGCATTAATAGCGGTATTGACTACCACCCCTTTAGGCTCTGTTAAATCGCGAGTAACAGTTTGATTGTCATCAAGGACGTGTATTACACGGCGTGGCTCAGCATTTACGATTTCTTTTTGCTGCTCTACATCAAAACCTGTAGCTACTACTACTACCGAAATAGCCTCGCCTAACGACTCGTCTTCACCAATACCATAGATAAGGTCAGCCATATTGTCGCCTGCTTGCTCCTGAATGTAGTTGTTAATTTCAGTCACTTCGCGCTGAGTAGCCTCTTTAGAGCCGTAAGTAATCAATACCAAGACATTTTTAGCTCCCACTATTTTGTTATCGTTTAGCAGTGGAGAGTTTAATGCCCCTGTTACGGCATCGCTTGCTCTGTTTTCGCCCTCACCTATTGCTGACCCCATAATAGCAGTACCTCCGTTTTCGAGTACTGTACGGGCATCGCGCAAGTCGATGTTTACCATATAATGCTTACTAATTACCTCAGCCATTCCTTTGGCAGCTTTTAGCAATATCTCATTGGCTTTGCCAAAACTTTCGCTGATAGTCAGTTCGCCATACATTTCGTTTATCTTATTGTTATTGATAACGATAAGCGAATCTACAGAATCGCGGAGTTTCTTTATACCCGCTTGTGCCTGACGACTGCGTTTTAAGCCTTCGAAGTTGAACGGAGTGGTAACGATAGCTACCGTTAATATGCCCATCTCTTTAGCCTTTTTAGCTATGATAGGCACTGCCCCTGTACCGGTACCGCCCCCCATACCCGCTGTGATAAATATCATTTGGGTATTCCCTTCAAGGGCTTTCTGGATGTTGTTTTCACTCTCTATAGCTGCTTTCTCTCCAATTTCAGGATTATTCCCTGCTCCTAACCCCTCGGTAAGTGTTACCCCTAACTGTATTTTGTTAGGAATGTTGCTGCTCTCAAGTGCTTGTGCATCGGTGTTGCAAATAAGGTAATCTACCCCATTGATACCATTATCGTACATAAAATTGACGGCGTTGCCCCCTCCTCCGCCTACTCCAATAACTTTTATATAATTACTGTTATTCTTTGGAAAATTAAATTGGACATCTTGTGTTTGTTCCATTATCTAAATCATAATTATTTGTTCTATATTTCTTCTTCAGTCTCGCCTATGAAATTTTTTATTTTCTTGCTGACTTTTTCCCAAAACCCTTTGCTACTCTTAGGTTCTTCCTCTTCCTCATCATCTTCTTCTATTTTTCGGCTGACCGCAGCAGCTGAGTCGTCTATAATAGTAGCTATTACTTTTTGTGTTTTATTAATTGGCTGTTCTGCAGGGATTTCTGCTCTGTCATCAGCCTCAGTTACTTCTTGTGCTTTAAGCTCTTCTAAACGTTTTTTGAACTGCTCTTCAGCCTGATTTTCTATAGCGTTCATCACCAATCCTATAGCGGTAGCATATATGGGTGAAGTAAGCTTAGGATCTGAATTATCAGCTAAATGTTCATCGGGGTAACCTATACGGGTGTCCATACCGGTAATGTATTCTACCAACTGCACTATGTGCTTTAGTTGGCTACCTCCTCCTGTAAGTACGATACCTGCAAAGAGTTTCTTCTTAGCCTCTTGGTAACCGTAGTTTTCTATCACCTTAAGCACCAAATTGATAATCTCGCTCACACGAGAATGGATAATCTTTGAAAGGTTTTTAAGGGTTATTTCTTTAGGTTCTTTTCCTTTTATCCCAGGTATAGAAACTATTTCATTATCGCGGTTTTCACCAGGCCAAGCTGACCCGTATTGCACTTTTAGCATCTCGGCCTGACGTGCCAAAATACCACAGCCATTTTTAATATCGTCTGTAATGATATTCCCTCCTAAAGGTACTACAGCTGTATGTCTGATGATGCCATCTTTGAAGATAGCCACATCGGTAGTACCTCCCCCTATATCGACTAATACTACCCCTGCATCTTTCTCTTCTTCGCTTAACACTGCTTCAGCCGAAGCGATAGGTTCGAGCGTTAGCCCTACAGGTTTTAGATTAGCGGTCTGTATGCAACGGGTGATACCCTTAATAGCATTTACCTGACCGATTACCAAATGAAAAGTAGCGTCTAAACGCTTGCCCATCATACCTATAGGCTCTTTTATTTCGCCTACATTATCTACTTTATAATCTTGTGGAAGGGCGTGAATGATTTTTTCACCAGGAGCCAAAGAAATAGAGAACACTTGCTCTTTCAAGCGTTCTAAGTCTTCAAAATCTATTAGCTTTTCAGGGTCGGTTCTAGTAATATAGTCGCTGTGCGAACGGCTTTTTATGTTTTGCCCCGCAATACCTGCTACTACATTTTCTATGTCGAGACCGGTTTTCTCTTTAGCATCTTGAATAGCATTCATAATCGACTGGGTAGCCTGCGCTATGTTATTCACTACTCCCTTATTGATGCCTTCACTCTTAGCCTGACCGTATCCTAAAATTTTTATCTTCCCGTATTCGTTTTTCGTCCCTACCATAGTTACAATCTTGGTAGTACCGATATCTAACCCTACGAAGTATTCCTTATATTTCATTTTTTTACACGTTTCTCTACTTCTTACAGATGTAGTCTCTCTTTTTTATTTATTTTATAACAATATTCTTAAAGAATTAGGTAGTTTTATGTATAGTGTGTATTTTAGTGTTGTATTAGACGTAGCAAAGATAATAAAAAAATAAAATCTTTCAGTATTTTTTTATCAAGAAGTTATCAACAATTTTATAAACTATTGATTGTCAAACTAAAGCAAAAAAAATATTTTTTATTTTTATGTATCCCCCTCTTTTTAGCTCTCTTTTTTCGAGAGTCGTATTCGTGCTTTTTCCAAATCATCGGGAGTATCAATCCCTATGGTGGATATATTTGTTAACGCCAAGCGTATTTTATATCCATTTTCTAAGTAACGCAATTGCTCCAACTTCTCTGTTTCTTCTAAAACAGAAGGGGGCAACTGGGTGAAACGTTGTAGAGCTGCTTTCCGGTAGGCATAGATACCGATATGCTTGTAATAAGGAGCTCCTACATCGGCACGTTGATAAGGAATTACTGACCTCGAAAAGTAAAGCGCTTCATTCTGGCGGTTTACCACTACCTTTACATTATTAGGATTGGCTATCTCTTCAGGCTCGGTGATTAGCTCCATTAGGCTCGCTACATATACAGTCTTATCAACATCTTTAGCGAAAATATCGATTACCTTTTCCAGATTTTCTTTATTGGTGAAAGGTTCATCGCCCTGCACATTCACGATAATATCGACTGGCAGGTCTTGTGAAGCTTCTGCTAAACGGTCGCTACCGCTGTTGTGTTCTTTTTTACTTCTGATAACCCTACCTCCTACTTCGCTGATAGCTTTTTCGATGCGGTCATCGTCAGTTACTACATACACCTCATCAAACAGTTGCGTATCCTTAACGCGCTGGTAAGTATGCACAATCACTGGCTTACCGCAGAGGTCTTGCATCAGTTTGGCTGGAAAACGCGTCGCACCATAACGCGCTGGTATCATTGCTATTACTTTCATATTTTTGATTTAACAATTAACCAATAACAAGGGACTATTAAAAAAACAACGTTTTTTTTGAATAGTCCCTTTATATTAATACTTCATTATTCTCCCACTTGGGGTTTCATCTTAAAATCTTCCATAAACTTAGTGGTGTAATTGCCCGCCAAATAATCGGGGTCATCCATCAACTGCAAATGGAATGGTATCGTGGTCTTTACGCCCTCTACCACAAACTCATCTAACGCACGACGCATCTTGGCTATCGCCTCTTCGCGCGTTTGCGCTGTGGTGATGAGCTTCGCTATCATAGAGTCGTAGTTAGGCGGAATCACATAACCGCTATACACGTGGGTATCAAGACGCACTCCGTGTCCGCCTGGTGCGTGTAGGGTAGTGATTTTGCCTGGTGAGGGTCTGAAGTCATTATAAGGGTCTTCAGCATTGATACGACATTCTATAGCGTGTAGTTTAGGGGTGTAGTTCTTGCCAGAAATAGGCACTCCTGCAGCTACCAATATTTGCTCTCTAATAAGGTCGTAATCAATTACTTGCTCAGTAATAGGGTGTTCTACTTGTATACGGGTGTTCATCTCCATAAAGTAGAAATTGCGGTCTTTGTCTACCAAAAACTCTACCGTACCAGCTCCCTCGTACTTGATGTACTCGGCTGCTTTTACGGCTGCCTCGCCCATACGCTTGCGAAGGTCTTCGGTCATAAAAGGCGAAGGAGTTTCTTCGGTTAGCTTCTGGTGGCGGCGCTGGATAGAGCAGTCGCGCTCTGATAGGTGGCAAGCCTTACCGTATTGGTCGCCTACTATCTGAATTTCGATGTGGCGAGGGTCTACGATAAGTTTTTCCATATACATAGCATCGTTGCCAAAGGCAGCTCCGGCTTCTTGCATTGCGCTATCAAGTGCTTTTTCGAGGTCTTCCTCTTTCCACACATCGCGCATACCACGCCCCCCGCCTCCGGCAGTAGCTTTCAGCATTACAGGGTAGCCTATCTCGGCCGCTATTTTCTTAGCGTGCTCGAGCGATTGTACTAATCCGTCAGAACCAGGCACCGTAGGTACGCCCGCCTCTTTCATAGTAGCTTTGGCTGAAGCCTTGTCGCCCATACGCTCTATCATTTCAGGTGATGCCCCGATGAATTTGATACCGTGTTCAGCACAAATCTTTGAAAACTTGGCATTTTCTGAAAGAAACCCATATCCTGGGTGGATAGCATCGGCATTGGTGATTTCGGCAGCTGCTATAATATTAGGTATTTTTAAGTATGAATCTTTGCTCGCTGGAGGGCCTATACACACGGCTTCGTCAGCAAAACGAACGTGCAAACTATCAGCATCGGCAGTAGAATATACCGCTACCGACTTGATACCCATTTCCCTACAAGTACGTATTACTCGCAAGGCTATCTCTCCGCGGTTAGCTATTAATATTTTTTTAAACATAGTATTCCTTTTTAAAAATAAAGGTTTTGGGTCTCATCTATGATGGGTCTACCAAATATAATGGTTGATCGAACTCTACAGGAGAAGAGTCGTCTACCAATATTTTTACGATTTTACCAGATACTTCTGATTCAATCTCGTTGAAAAGTTTCATCGCTTCGATGATACAGATAACGCTTCCTTTAGAAATAGTTGAACCTACTTCGACAAACAAAGGTTTATCTGGACCAGGGCGGCGATAGAAAGTGCCTATCATCGGTGATTTGATAGTGATATATTTGCTATCTTCACTAGGTGCAGATTTGTTTTCAGTAGCCTCTGGTGCCGCCACCGGAAGGGTCTGGGTAGGTAGGGGTTGCTGAATAGGCAACTGAGTGAGCTGCTGTGCTACAGGTAGTTGCTGCACATAGACTTGCTCTCTGCCACTCTCATCGGGATTGGTTTTGATGGTGATTTTTACATCCTCCATCTCCAATTTTACCTCACTTGCGCCCGACTTGGCAACAAATTTAATTAAGTTTTGAATGTCTCTTAAATCCATACGAATATATGTTTGCTCAATTGTTGTTTATTTTTTTACTTGGGCGCCGTCGTATGCCCATTTTAGGTATATAGCCCCCCAAGTGAAACCACCACCAAAGGCTGCTAATACTATGTTATCGCCTTTTTTGAGCTGTTGCTCGTAGTCATTAAGGGCGAGAATGATAGTAGCTGAAGTGGTATTGCCGTACTTGTGAATGTTTAGCATCACTTTTTCGGCAGGTAGCCCCATACGCTCGGCAGTGGCATCGATGATGCGCTTGTTAGCCTGATGCGGGGTGAGCCATTGTACATCATTATTAGTTAGGTTGTTGCGTTTTAGCACTTCTTCAGCCACATCGGCCATACCGGTTACTGCGTATTTGAAAACGGTCTTACCATCTTGAAACACAAAGTGTTGTTTTTCGGCTACTGTTTGAGCGGTGGTAGGACAAAGAGAACCTCCTGCCTTGATATACAAGTGGTTGCGGCCTATACCATCACTTTTCAGTATTTCGTCTTTGACCCCTAATCCTTCGTAGTTAGGCTCGAAAAGCGCTGCCCCTCCTCCATCGCCAAAGAGGATACAAGTAGCGCGGTCGGTATAATCAATAATAGACGACATTTTGTCGGCACCTACTAACAATACTTTTTTATAACGCCCTGACTCTATGTATTTGGCAGCTGCTGACACGCCAAATAAGAAACTTGAGCAAGCTGCTTGTAGGTCGAAAGCAAAAGCATTGGTTGCCCCTATTTGCGAAGCTACATAAGGCCCTGTAAGTGCTACGGGCATATCGGGAGTAGCTGTAGCAAGGATAAGCAGGTCTATCTCTTTAGGGTCTAAACCTTTCTTATTAAGGAGGTCTTTAGCAGCCTCTATAGCCAAGAAAGAGGTACCTTTTTGAGGGTCTTTCAAGATACGGCGTTCTCTGATACCTGTACGAGTGTAAATCCACTCATCATTTGTTTCTACCATTTTCTCGAGCATAGCATTGCTGAGTACATCCTCTGGTACATAGCCACCGATAGCGGTAATGGCAGCAGATATTTTCTCCATTGTAAATGTCAAGTTATTGTTATTCAATTATTGTGTTTTAGTATAGCACACAAATTTGGGGCAAAAATACATAATTATTTTGGTTTATCGCAAAAAAAGTTTAAAAAAATATTGATTATAGTAAATTTAAAGAGATAGATATGATATTTTTCTATTTTTAGGAGGCTTATTAGACGATTATACTTCGCTAATTTTTCGCTTATCCTTCGCTCTTCCTATATTGTTTCTATATCGTTTGTATAGGGTAAATAGTAAGAGAAAATTTTTCTGGTAATTGGTAAATTTGCTAATTGGCAAATTATGCACTACCTTTGTGCCCTCATTAAGTTTAGTAAATGGATATCGAATTTAACAGCAACGAAGATTTTAATAAATTAGCTCTCAGCGAATTGCGCAAACGCCTGAAAAAAGTAAAAGAAGGTGGCGGAGCTAAAAACTTAGAAAAACTACACGCTCAAGGTAAACTCTCTGCCCGTGAGCGTATTGACTATTTGTTAGACAAAAACACTCGCTCTATAGAAATCGGTGCTTTTGCCGGCGATGGTATGTATGCCGAGCACGGAGGCTGCCCTTCAGCAGGCGTGGTAGTAGTAATAGGCTATGTGTCTGGAAAACAGTGCATAATAGTAGCTAATGACGCTACCGTAAAAGCAGGTGCGTGGTTCCCGATTACTGCCAAAAAAAACCTACGCGCCCAAGAAATAGCTATCGAAAATAATTTACCTATCATCTATTTAGTAGATAGTGCAGGCGTTTTCTTGCCCTTGCAAGATGAGATTTTCCCTGATAAAGAGCATTTCGGACGTATTTTCAGAAATAATGCCTTGATGAGTAGCAAAGGCATCACCCAAATAGCCGTAGTGATGGGTAGCTGTGTGGCTGGAGGTGCTTATTTGCCTATTATGAGCGATGAAGCCCTAATCGTAGATAAAACTGGCTCTATCTTCTTGGCTGGCAGCTACTTAGTAAAAGCTGCTATAGGTGAAAATATCGACAACGAAACATTAGGAGGGGCTACCACTCACTGTGAAATTAGTGGGGTAACCGATTACAAAGCGACTGATGACCGCGATGCTTTAGACCGCGTACGCCGCACTATGGCAAAACTCGCTGACTACGAAAAGGCTGGCTTTAATCGCTCTGAACCTCACGCCCCTATAAAAGACCCGAACGAAATATACGGTATTCTGCCCAAACTGCGCAGTGAGCCGTATGATATGAGGGAAATTATCCTCCGCTTAGTTGATAATTCAGAATTTGACGAGTATAAAGAGGGCTATGGACAGACGCTCCTCACTGGCTATGCGCGCATAGATGGCTGGGCGGTAGGTATTGTAGCCAACCAACGCAAGGTGGTAAAAAGCAAAAAGGGTGAAATGCAGTTT
Source organism: Capnocytophaga sp. oral taxon 329 str. F0087 (assembly GCF_000213295.2). NCBI lineage: Bacteria > Pseudomonadati > Bacteroidota > Flavobacteriia > Flavobacteriales > Flavobacteriaceae > Capnocytophaga > Capnocytophaga sp. oral taxon 329. The sequence continues at coordinate 36,065 of NZ_KN389985.1, read as the reverse complement.
GGAGGGGTTATCTATTCTGATAGCGCTGACAAGGCAACACGCTTCATTGCTAACTGCAATCAAAAGAAAATTCCGCTTGTATTTCTGCAAGATGTTACCGGTTTTATGGTGGGTTCAAAATCAGAACACGGAGGTATTATAAAAGACGGTGCTAAATTAGTAAATGCGGTTGCTAACTCGGTAGTACCAAAGTTTACCGTAGTAGTAGGAAACTCTTATGGGGCAGGCAATTACGCTATGTGTGGCAAAGCCTATGACCCTCGCCTTATCGTTTCTTGGCATAGTGGCAATATAGCCGTGATGGGGGGAGCTCAGGCCGCTAAAGTACTCCTACAGATAGAAACTGCCACCCTTAAGAAGAAAGGAGAAGAGATAACCGCTGAAAAAGAAGCGTCGCTCTTTAAGCACATCAAAGATAAGTATGACGAACAGATTTCGCCTTACTATGCGGCTGCCCGTCTATGGACAGATGCTATTATCGACCCTCTACAAACCCGCCAATGGATTTCGATGGGTATAGAAGCGGCGAACCACGCGCCTATAGAAAAACCTTTTAACTTAGGAGTAATACAAGTATAACCCATAATACAACACAAAAAAACTTTGCCAAAGTACTGATTTAGTACTTTGGCAAAGTTTTTTTGTTAATCTACAATATACCTTATTCGAAGTTCATCATCGATAGTTGATAGCTACGCCCTAAGTGTTTGTAGGCTAACTCTGTAACCTCGCGCCCACGAGGGGTACGCACTATAAAGCCTTGTTGAATAAGGAAAGGCTCATACACCTCTTCTATAGTTTCAGCACTTTCAGAGACAGCCGTAGCAAGGGTTGTAATCCCAACAGGGCCTCCTTTAAACTTATCGATGAGGGTACTGAGTATTCTGTTGTCCATTTCATCTAAGCCGTGTGCATCGACATTTAGGGCTTTGAGTCCGAATCTTGTAATTTCAATATCTATCTTGCCATTACCTTTTATCTGAGCAAAATCGCGGATGCGGCGCAAAAGGGCATTGGCGATACGCGGAGTACCTCTGCTCCTGCTCGCTAACTCGATAGCTGCTTCCATAGAAATAGGCATCTTTAGGATAGAAGCACTGCGCTGTATAATGTCAGCTAAAAGCTCAGTAGAATAATACTGTAGTCGGCTTTGTATACCGAAGCGCGCGCGCATAGGGGCTGTGAGCAAGCCAGAACGGGTAGTGGCTCCTATCAGTGTAAAAGGGTTTAGATTGATTTGTACTGTGCGGGCATTAGGCCCTGACTCTATCATTATATCAATCTTATAGTCTTCCATAGCTGAGTACAGATACTCTTCTACCACTGGACTCAAGCGGTGTATTTCGTCTATAAAAAGTACATCGCGCTCCTGAAGATTTGTGAGCAATCCTGCCAAATCACCAGGTTTATCGAGCACAGGGCCTGAGGTTATCTTAATACCTACCCCCAACTCATTAGCCAAGATGTGAGCCAATGTAGTTTTACCCAAGCCCGGAGGGCCGTGAAAAAGGGTATGGTCGAGGGCTTCGTTGCGCATATTGGCAGCTTTTACGAAGACTTTGAGATTCTCTAATACCGCCTCTTGTCCTGCAAAATCATCAAAAGACAAAGGGCGCAGGGCTCGCTCAATATCAAGCTCCTGCGCCGAGTAATTTTCTTTATTAGGGTTTAAGTTCTTATTCATTACAAATTTGCTAATGGCTAATTATCTCATATTTCTAAGATTAATAACCTCTTGCTGTGTGAGTCTGCGCCAATGTCCGCGAGGCAAGTCTTTTTTAGTAAGCCCCGCAAATACTACACGATCAAGTTTATCTACCTGATAGCCCAAGTGCTCAAAGATACGGCGTACTATACGGTTTCTACCACTATGTATCTTTATTCCGATTTCGTTTTTAGGCTTTTGATCTACATAGCTTATTTCATCTACCTGAATAAAGCCGTCTTCTAACTCTAAGCCTTGTTCGATAGCTATAAAGTCTTTGTACTCAAGCTTGCGGTCAAGGATTACGTGGTATATCTTGCGCACTCCGTGAGTAGGATGGGTTAGCTTCTTAGTTAGCTCGCCATCATTTGTTAGGAGTAGCAACCCTGTAGTAGCTCTATCCAAGCGCCCTACTGGCAAGATGCGCGCATTGGTAGCGTTAGCAACTAAGTCCATTACGGTTTTGCGTCCTTTTTCATCATTGGTAGTGGTGATAAAGCCTTTAGGTTTGTTTAGCAAAATGTATTCTTTCTTCTCTGAAGAGAGCAGCTTACCATCAAAACGCACCTCATCTGTAGGCTTTACTCTATAGCCCAAAGTAGTCATTACCTCGCCATTTACTGTTACGTTGCCCGCTGAAATATACATATCAGCATTGCGGCGTGAACAGATACCTGCATCGGCTATGTATTTGTTTAGACGTATCTCGGCAGTAGGAGTAGGCGCGTATTCTACTGAAGCGGTATTGCTTTGGTAGTTGCTATAAGGCTTTTTGTAAGGTTTTCTATAGCCTTCATTTCTATTGAAGCGCTCATTTCTACTGAAATTATCATTCCTGTTAAAGCCTTCATTGCGCTTGTATTCATTATTCTTCTTAAATCCATCATTCTTTTTAAAATCATCATTGCGCTTGTAGCCTTCATTTCGTTTAAAACCTTCCTCACTTCTAAAGTTGTCATTTCTTTTAAAGTTAGGGGTATATGATTTTCTGTTTTCTGAGGAAGAGTCGTTTTGGTCTCTATTGCTATTGTTATAGCGATTATTACTATAGCGATTAGGGGTATAAGTGCCTCTCTCGTTTTTTTCAGAATAATTGTTTTTCTTATAATTATTATTTTTTTGTGAGAAGCCATTGTTGCTCTCTCTGTAGTTTCTTTTGTTTTCCATACAAATTAATTCTCTCTATTTTATCTCTTTTTTATAAATCGCCTCTCGGCCTTTCCTATTCTCTTTTATGACAGCGCTTCTGAACCTCCTACTATCTCTATAATCTCACCAGTAATAGTGGCTTGGCGAGCTTTGTTGTAGGTAAGTATCAATTCATTTTTAAGGTCTTGTGCATTGTCTGTAGCTTTGTGCATAGCCGTCATACGAGCTCCGTGTTCAGCAGCTACCGAATCGCGTAGAGCTTTAAAAAGCTGTGTTTTGAGCGAGCGCGGTATAAGTTGTGTTACTATCTCTTGTTTTGATGGCTCATAAAGGTAGTCTGTAGTAGTCTTCTTGTCGGTTACTACTGGCTGTATAGGCAAGAAAGTTTCTTCAGTAAGTATTTGGGTAGCAGCATTTTTAAAGCTGTTATACACCAACACTATCTGGTCAAACTCGCCATTAGTATAGCGTGTCATCAGTGTTTCTGCCAATGAAGCAGCATTAGCAAAAGTGAGCTTGTCAAAGATGTGATTATTATTATCGAGCACCTTATCGGTCTTTTTAAGCACATCATTCCCTTTTTTGCCAATAGTGTAGTATTGCACCTCCTTATCCTTGTAGGTAGTTTGTGTAAGTTCAATTACTTTTTTTACTACGTTAGCATTAAAGGCACCACAGAGACCTCTATTAGAGGTAATTGCCACCAATAGCACACGCTTTACAGCACCTTTGCGAGGATTGTAAATATTCTCGCTGCCTAATGCCGAACTCAAGTGTTCTAATAGCTGCTTGAGCTTGTATGCATAAGGTTTCATCGCTATGATAGCATCTTGAGCCTTTTTTAGCTTGGCTGCTGATACCATTTTCATAGCCCCTGTGATTTGCATCGTTGAGCTTACTGATGAAATCCTGCTTCGTATTTCTTTTAAATTTGCCATTTTATCAATTAACAATTAGCAATTTACCATTGCTGTTAAAAAGGGTATTTCTGATAAACAT
>NZ_KN389985.1:6573-32187 GCF_000213295.2 Capnocytophaga sp. oral taxon 329 str. F0087 | reverse complement strand
AACATCTATATCTTCTATCTTCCTTAATGAAGGCGACTTACTGTGGAATAACTGTGAGGTTAGAATTATAAGGTCTTCTAAATCAAAACCTTGAATAGTACGCCCTAAAAGGAAAGAGATAGTATATTCTTGCCAATTTTTGCCTTGTTCTTTTGCAATAGCTGATACTTGATTTAAAACTTCCCACATTTCAGCTTCTTTAAGATACTTACACCAATAGCACCATTTAGCCAAAGAAGCCGCTCTACATAAATCCCAAGCATAAGCCGACTTTACTGCCTCTACTTCTGCTACTTCTATCCCTAACCCTTTAGCTATTTGCTTCTGAATTTTGCTAATCTCAGGCGAAGTTTCTGTTAGCAAATGCCTAAACTGCAACGAACGTTTCTGTGCCAATAGGTCACCAATAGTTTCTTTTGCTGAAGCTGTATCGGTTATTTCCCACTGCTGGCGCAAACCAAACTGATACCTATCTAACACCTCTTTAGGCATAAGGCTTGTGAGGCTCTCACCGCGATAATAAGCCAATATCGCTCCATAAGTAAGCAATCGTTTTTGCTCCTCAGTCAAAGGAGTTTGATTGATATGTCCTATTTGTCCTTGCAAACGTTTCTTTGCATAGGCTCTAGTTACAAAAAACTGGAGTATTACTAAGAGAACAGCCCCAATAATTACATATAAAGTAGTTGACATAACAATTAGGATTTATATTTACTATACTGCGTATTTTTCAGCCAATTCTTTAGCTACTTTTTCGAGTGTAGCGGTAATCTCATCGGTTAGTTTACCTGCTTTAAGCTCGTCTAACACATCGCGATGCGATACATTCAAGAACTCTAAGTACTCTCTCTCAAATTCTTTTACTTTATTTACAGGCACTTGGCGCAATAGGTTTTTAGATCCTGCATAGATAATCGCAATTTGGTTTTCTACCGGATAAGGGTCACTTTGTGGCTGTTTCAAGATTTCCACATTGCGTTTACCTTTTTCTATAACTCCCATAGTAGCCGCATCAAGGTCAGAACCAAACTTAGCAAAAGCTTCAAGCTCGCGGTATTGCGCTTGGTCTAACTTAAGTGTACCAGCTACTTTCTTCATCGATTTAATCTGTGCCGACCCCCCCACACGCGATACCGAGATACCTACGTTAATAGCCGGACGTACCCCTGAGTTGAAAAGGTCAGACTCCAAGAATATCTGCCCGTCAGTAATCGAAATTACGTTAGTAGGGATATAAGCCGATACGTCTCCTGCTTGTGTTTCGATAATTGGCAAAGCTGTTAGCGAACCTCCTCCTTTTACTAAAGGAGCTATACTTTCTGGCAAGTCGTTCATTTGGCGCGCTATGGCATCATCACCAATCACTTTAGCAGCACGCTCTAAGAGGCGAGAGTGCAAGTAGAACACGTCACCAGGGTAAGCCTCACGTCCAGGCGGGCGGCGTAATAACAACGATACCTCACGATAAGCTACTGCTTGTTTAGAAAGGTCATCATAGATAATAAGGGCTGGTCTACCTGTATCGCGGAAGTACTCACCTATAGCGGCACCAGCAAAAGGAGCATATACCTGCATTGGCGCTGGGTCTGAAGCGTTAGCTGCTACGATAGTCGTATAGGCTAAAGCACCTGCATCTTCCAAAGTCTTAGTAATCCCTGCTACTGTTGAAGCTTTCTGACCGATAGCCACATAGATACAGTATACTGGTTTGCCTGCATCATAAAACTCTTTTTGGTTTAGAATAGTATCTATACACACCGTAGTTTTACCTGTCTGACGGTCACCAATCACCAACTCACGTTGTCCGCGCCCTATTGGTATCATCGCGTCAATCGCTTTAACACCTGTTTGTAGTGGCTCGTTCACCGGCTGACGGAAGATAACCCCAGGAGCCTTACGCTCTAATGGCATTTCATACAACTGCCCTGTAAGAGGCCCTTTACCGTCTATAGGTTGTCCTAATGTATTAACCACACGCCCTACGATACCCTCGCCCACATTAATAGAGGCAATAAGTCCGGTGCGTTTTACAATATCACCTTCTTTTATATCAGTTGACGGACCTAAAAGGGTGATACCAACGTTATCTTCCTCAAGGTTAAGGACGATACCTTTCAGTCCGTTATCAAATTTTACTAATTCACCATACTGCGCATTCGATAGCCCGAAGATACGCGCAATACCATCGCCCACCTGCAATACTGTTCCTACTTCTTCTAAGGACGCATTGGCATCAAAGTGTGCTAATTGTTCTTTTAAAATTGCTGAAATTTCAGCGGCTTTAATTTCTGCCATCTTTTTCAGTTTTTAGTTATGAGTCGTTGTCTTTATTCCTTATTATTAACTATTTACACAAACAGTTTCTCTTGAAAATCTTGCTGTAGCTTGTTCAGTTTATAAGCTACACTATCGTTGTACTGAATATCGCCTACGCGCAATATAAACCCTCCTATGATATTGGCATCTACCTTATTTTCAAGGGTAATATTACTGTTGTTAGTAAGGCTAATCACCTTGTGTAGCACCTCGCGCTGAGTGCGCTCATCTAAAGGTATTGCGGTGGTAACTACAGCTATTTTGTGGTGTTTATACTCATTGTATTGCCATACAAACTTCTCTGCTATAACCCCAAGCATAGGCAAACGCCTATTGGCTATCAGCAGGTCGAATAAGCGATGCACTTCAGGAGTGATAGAAGTAAATACTTTATTGAGAACCTCCTTTTTTACGATAGTCTTAACGATGGGCGAAATAAGCATCCGCTCCAAATCCTTACTACCTTTCACGGTTTTATCAATAAGCGACATATCTTGATACACTGCCTCCAAAGCGTTCTGCTGTAGAGCGTATTCCAAGAGTGCTTTAGCATATCTATTAGCAGCTCTAAATCCGTACATACCTTTCCTTTAGTTTAAAGTGACACTTTTTAAATAGTCATTGATAAGGGCTGTTTGCCTTTTCTCATCAGAAAGTTCATTCTTCATCACCTTCTGTGCCATTTGTATAGAAAGTGAGGCTACTTGGTCTTTCAGCTGTGCTAAGGCTACTTTCTTTTCGCTCTCTATCACCTGTTTAGCTTGTTTAATGAGCTTTTCGCCTTCGCGTCCAGCTTCTTCTTTAGCTTCAGCTACTATTTTATCTTTTATCTCACGTGCCTCTTTTAGCATAGCGTCTCTTTCTGCGCGTGCTTCAGCCAGTAGTCGTTCGTTGTCAGCCTTTAGATTTGCCATTTGCGCACGTGCTTCCTCAGCACTTTCTAAGGCTTTATTGATAGACTCTTCGCGCTGTTTCACTGCTCCCATAATAGGTTTCCAAGCATATTTACCTAACAGAAAGAGCAATATCAAAAAAATGAGGGTATTCCAAAATAATAAACTTTCAGGATGTGCTAAATTCATTTTATTTAGTTATTAGTCGTTAGTCATTAGTCATTAGTCATTAGTAAAACCGTTGTGCAACCAACCGTTACACAACGATTTTAGGTGTTTTACTTCGCGATAAAAGCTACTACCACCGCAAAAAGGGCAACCCCTTCTATAAGAGCGGCAGCGATAATCATCGCGGTTTGGATTTTTGAAGCTACTTCTGGTTGGCGAGCGATTCCCTCAACGGCAGAACCACCAATTTTACCAATACCGATACCGGCTCCAATGGCTGCTAATCCAGCCCCAATTCCTGCTAAAACCATATATAAAAAATTTAAAATAAGTTACTCTTTAATTCTAATTATTAGTGATGTTCTTCTTCTACTGCTTGTCCTATAAATAGTGCCGATAATAAGGTAAACACATAGGCTTGCAGCGCTGCTACCAATAGCTCCAACGTACTCATAAACAGCGTAAAGAGCACCGAAACAGGCGATATAGCAATAGTACCAAAGATAAATATTAGCGATATCAAACTAAGTATGATGATGTGTCCTGCGGTAATATTAGCAAACAAACGTATCATCAGCGCAAAAGGCTTAGTGAATATACTCAATACTTCTATAGGTATCATTATAGGCAATATCCACGTAGGTACCCCTGGTGGCGCAAAAATATGTTTCCAATAGTTTCGTTTGCTACTAAATAAAGTGATAAGCAGGGTAAAGACAGCCAATATACCTGTGAAAAGTATATTATTAGTCATTGTGCCTGCAAAGGGGAAGAAAGGTATAAGCCCAAAAAGGTTACCTACCCATATCAAGAAAAACACCGTAAGCAGATAAGGCATATACCGAGCGTAGTGCTTTTCACCTATATTAGGGATAGCTATATCATCGCGTACAAATAACACTAAGGGTTCTAAGAAGCCCGCAAGCCCTTTAGGCGCTTTGTCGTTCTTCTTATAAGAGCGTGCCATACCGATAAACAGACATAGCAACAACGCTGAGGCTAAAAGCATCGAAAACACATTCTTAGTGATTGAAAAGTTAAGCGGACGCGCATTAGTTACTTGTCCTTTTTCATCTAAAGAAACTGTATTTTCAGCATTTGCGTAATAAATATCTTCGTGATAACGCACGAACTTCTGTCCTCCGCGTTCTACCACTACTTTGCCCTCATTGTCATGCTCAAAAGCGTTAGACATAAACATCACTAAACCGTTGTCTGTCCAAAGTATTACAGGCAGCGGAATAGCATACGCGTGATGATTAAAATCCATCACGTGAAAGTCGTGAGAGTCATTAACATGCTCATCTATTAGCTTATTAATTTGAAAAGGTTCTTCTTCTGCCTCATTTGCAGAAGCAAACCCTTGTAATGGGAATAGAGAAACTAAAAATAAAGCGATATATGCGATATAACCTTTTAGTGCCATTGCTATTTATTTTTATTCGTGCAAATATAGAAGTTTTTATTTAAGTGACGAAATTTTTAAGAAACTTTTTACAATACTATTTTATAAAGCACTGATAATCAACAAAAACAAAAATCCTATTTTCGTAATTTTTCTTTTAAGACAGTAGTTTTTCCGATTATTAGTTGCATTAAGCCTCTAAAGAATACTGTATACGGAGAGTCCCTTTAGTTTTTCGCGCCCGTTAAGGAAGTGCAACTCCATCAAAAAGTCGAGTTGTACTATATCGCCTCCAAGTCGTTCCACTAACTTTACCACTGCTTCAGCAGTACCTCCTGTAGCGAGTATATCATCGTGTATAAGCACTTTTTCACCTTTAGCGATGGCATCTTCGTGAATTTCAAGTACATCTTGTCCATATTCCAAATCGTAGGTTTGCGAAAGCGTTTTATAGGGCAATTTCCCTTTTTTGCGTACCGGTACAAAGCCAGCACCCAAGCGTTGCGCTAGTAGCATACCGAAGAAGAAGCCACGGCTTTCCATCCCTACCACCTTATCAACTTTCTGCCCCCCAAGGTTTTCCACCAATAGGTCGATAACGTACTCCACCCCTTTCACATCCATTAGCAGAGGGGTGATATCTTTAAAAATAATTCCTTCTTTAGGAAAATCTTTAATATCGCGTATTTTGCTCTGAATATATTCTTTTTTGTCCATTTTTTTAGTTATTAATCGTTAGCTATAGGGTTAAAAACTTCTGCCATCATACAGCGGGCACTACCGCCGCCACAAGTTTCTATGGTCTCTAAATTGCTGTGAATGATAGGACAATGCTTCTCAATCGCTTGCCGCTGTGCGGCTGTCAGACAGTTGTAGGCAGCGTCACTCATCACCAAATACGACCTGTCAGCCCCTTGCACTTGCAGCATATTGCCCGCGTATTGGTACATCTGTTCTGCAGTGATACTGATAATCTCTTTGTGGTCTTCTTTTAGGTGGTGCAACACATTTTTGCGTTCGCTTTTGTCAGTGATAGTATCCAAACACACCACCGCAAAATCCTCACCTAAAGCCATCATCACATTTGTGTGATAGATAGGCACTTGCTTATTATCAACCTGCTGATAAGCGCTAAATATCACAGGGGTATATTCAAAATCCTCGCAAAACTCAATAAAAAGGTCTTCATCAGCACGAGGCGAGAGCGCACAATAAGCTTTCCGATTTACTCTATCGAGTATCATAGCCCCTGTACCTTCCAAAAACACGTTTTCCTTTTCAGCTTCGGTATAGTCATACACATTTTCTATGGCGAACCCCTCAGCTTCCACCCTATCCAAAATATCCTCGCGACGTTCACGACGACGATTTTCAGCAAACATAGGGTATATAGCCACATCACCGTTTTGGTGAAAGGTAATCCAGTTGTTGGGGAACACCGAATCAGGAGTATTTTGTTCGTAGATATCATCTACCACTATCACTTTCACCCCTACTATGCGCAGTTTATGCACCAAAGCATCAAACTCTTGTTGAGCCTGACGGTTGATTTCCTCATTTTTCAAATCCATTTCCTCTTGGAAATAGTTATTAACTAGCGTTTCTTCATTCATACGGAAGCGCACAGGGCGCACCATTAGTACGGTATTGGTAAGTTGTTTTTTCATCATAAATGTTTAATGCGGTCAGCAATCAAAGGCACAAAGGTACAAATAATTTATCAATTAGCAAATTTGCTTATTAGCAGATTTTTTTTTCTCTCCCCACTTACCCTTTACAAACGATATAGGAACGATACAGGAAGAGCTAAGGATAAGCGAACGATAAGCGACCCATTACCGAAATATAAACATCTACTCGTCCCACTTGTCCCACCTGTCCCACTTCTCTGCCCGTGCGGCTCGCCCTCTCAGCCCTCCCATTCCTCCCATAATTGGTATGAATTTTGTACTCTTATTAAGCAAAAAAAGTATTCTATGAAAAACCTCCTCCTACTTTTCACCCTCTTTGCCAGTGGGCTATATGCTCAAGTCGATAGCCTTGTCGGGATTTATAAAAACGATAGAGAAAGAGAAAGTATCCGGCTCAATGCTGATAATACTTTCGATGTGATAAGATACTCGGGCAGCTACAGACGCGATGGCAACCTTGTGATACTAAACGCCGACCGCTCTTTTATGCTACACAAACGGCAGGGCAACTCCCAGCAGCTGCAACTCTCATTCATAGGCTCCAAAGGAATGATTTGGGAGGCTTCCACCCCGTTTATCTATGTAGGCTACGAAAACGAACAAGGGGGCGTCACTTATCTGCATCTGTATAATCAGGCGAAAGACCAGTTCGCTAATGATACCCTTCATATCGAAATTCCGCGTACCGAAAAGCTCTATTTGGTAAACAGCTTTGCTGCTGAATACCGCGAAAATAACGACAAGGTAACTATCAACACTTTTTATATAGGCAAAAACACCAATGCCTTAGAAGTTGTTTTCTTGGGAGAGAACAGTGCTTTAAGAAATCAATTTATAGGAGTATATGAGGCTTCAACAGGCGAGCTATCACTTATGGAAACAGGCAATAAAAGACCTGATATATACCAGAAGCTCATCCCTACCCCCCTCTACCCCAACGAGATAACACGTGTAAAGAACTGGGAACATCTGTCTTTTAAAGAACTTAAAACGAATAGTATAATCGATGATTATGACGATATACTCGAAGATTATAAAGAGGAAGAAGAGGAAGCAAAGATAAACGCCACCTTAGTGGTGAGCGATAGCAAGAATATTGAAAAAGCGATACAACGCGTAAAACCCACTGAGCAGTTGCTCGCTATCCTTCACCAACCGCAGAACCCCAAAGCCGACAAAGAGTTTGAGCTGCTAAAACTATCTTACAAGATAGAGAAAAGCGATAAACTACCTTTTACTTATCAGTTTTATATCACTTCTAAAGACGATGAGCAGTGGCTGAAAAAACACGGTATTGCCACTGATAAAAACCAAGTGATTTTTGTAGATTACGAGGGACACGTGCTTTACTATCAAGAAAGTACCATAGCCGAAGCCCAGCGCGATGATTTCTTCGGAAAAAATACGGCACCTACCCTTTTCAATAGCATCATAGTAGCGCGCCACATCGACCAGCTATTTGCTAACCCTCAGGCTCCTATAAAAGAAGTGGAAGCGCTCTTTTACACCTACCTCAAAAACTATGATTTGAGCTTGTATTTGCTTACCGACCGCAAAAAATTTGAGCAAGAGTATCACGCACTCGACTTCAAAAATAAAAAACTTATTTACCAACTGAAAACCACCCCCGCCCAACTGACTTACCAATGGCGCAGAGTGGCGGCAAGTCATCAAAACGATACAGTTTTAGACCCCTTATTTGCCAGAATGACCGTCAGAAACCTTTATAGCTACAGAAATTATCTGATAGAGGATAAAAAAGTCGCAGCTAAAGACAAGCTACAAACCATTGCCTACCTGATGAAGTCCAGCCAAGCCATTGAAGCCTACAACCAAGCTATTGATAAAGACGTGAATATCAGCTCTAAAAAGAAAATAGAGCTATACGACTCGACTGTGCAAGAGGCCATTAATGACTTAGAAAAAGTACTACCTTTTGAAGAGATTAGACCTATTTACGAAGAGGCAGTTGCTAAAAAGATGACTTCGGCATTGGGTTATATAGACTATTTGTTAGACCAAGACAAGCAAGCGGCTATCGATTATTACGTACCTTATATAGAGGGAGTTATCGTACAGGGGAAAGGCAATTTTGTGCAAGGTATCAACAAGGTATTTCCTAAGAATGGGTATTATTCCGATTGGTATTCTTATGGCAATGTATGGGCAAATCAGGCTAATAGTATCGCTTATTATATCTTCGAAACGCGTCGCAATGATGCTGCCCTACTATCTAAAGCCACACGCTGGATGGAGGCTATCTGCGATTTCAGAGAGAATGACCCTTATTACCTCGATACTTATGCCTGCTTATTATATGCCACCAACCAGAAAGACGAAGCCATAAAAATAGAAGAAAAAGCCGTGCAAGCGGCGCAAGAAAAGGACAAGAAAAAACTTTTAGACAGCCTACCAAACACTTTATTACAAATGAAAAACGGTACTTTATAGCACTTTGTGGTATGAATTTTGTATCTTTGCAGTATCAAATAAATTGTTTTTATGAAAAACCTTATTTTTATAGCCCTGCTTTGCTGGGGCGGAATGACAGCTTGGGCGCAAAGTAGCGAAGAAACTAACAAAGAGCGTGCGGGCTATGAGCAGCCTTATCACCCTGAAGAAGACGGCGATAAGCGCATCAGCGAATTGCTAAAGCAAGCTAAAAAGGAACGCAAAAAGGTGCTCGTACAGATTGGGGGCAACTGGTGTATTTGGTGCTTGCGCTTCAACCATTTAGTAACCACGAACCCTGAGTTAAAGAGTATTTTAGACAAGAAATACGTGTTTTATCACCTCAATTTTTCACCTGAAAACAAAAACGAAAAGGCTTTTGCCAAATACGGCAACCCTGGTGCGCAGTTTGGTTATCCTGCATTCCTGATTCTCAATGCCAAAGGAGAAGTGCTCTTCACCCAAAAAAGTGAGGATTTAGAGTCTGGCAAAGGCTATGATACTAAAAAAGTAAAGAAGTTTTTACAAGGAAGGTTGTAATTTGTTAATTAGCCAATGAGTCAATTTGTCAATTAGCTCATTGGCAAATCAACAAATCGGCTCATCGACTAATCGACAAATTGGCTCATCGGCAAATTATCTTCATTGTTGATATGGCTTGGGCAGCGGGTACGGGGTTTTCTTTGTTGCCTATAAGGGCTTGATAGAAATCTTCGTAAAACTGCCAGTAATTGCCGTGCTGGGCAGTAGTAAGCACACGGCTTTCGAGGGTATGAAGTATACCATTAGGTTCTTTAATTTCTGGCAACCAAGGGGTAGCGGTGGGTATGGCTCCAGCTACAAGGGCGGCTTCTTGTCCGTCGAAACGCTGCTGCAAGAAAGAGCCACGAGTGCCGTGTAGGGTGTATTCCCATTGGCGTTCAAGCGCATAAGTAGTCGATTTGAGGCGCACGCGCAATTGGTGGTCGTAAAAGAAGAGCAATTCAAAATAATCATCAGCTTGAGTATGAGGGCGCAGATAACCCTTATCGGCATATATAGCCTTAGGCTGCCCAAAAAGCTGTAGGGCTTGGTCTATGAGGTGCGCCCCTAGGTCATAGAGAGCCCCTCCGCCACGCTCAGCTGTTTCTTTATGGGCTTTACTGCTAATCTCAGTGCGAAAACGGTCGAAGCGTATTTCTACTTCTTTTAGCTCACCCAATACTCCACTTTCTATTACCTCTTTTACCTTCAGATAATCACCGTCATAACGCCTATTTTGGTAGACGGTCAGCAGTTTGCCTTTTTCTCTTGCCAAAAGGTCGAGGTCTTGTGCCTCTTCTGCAGTAAGGGTAAAAGGCTTTTCCACCAATACGTGTTTACCAGACATCAGAGCCGCTTTAGCGTACTGATAATGCGTCTGCACAGGGGTATTGACTACTACTACCTCTATTGTAGGGTCTTGTAGCATCTCTTCTACCGAGCGGTATAATACACTATCCGGATAAAGCGCACGCGAGTCCTCGCGATGACGCTCTACTACCGCATAAAGGTGCAAGTGTGGGTGCTGCGCTATAAAAGGCGCGTGAAATACCCGCCCGCTCATTCCAAAACTACTAAGGGCAATGTTCATTGTTAGTCGTTAGTTGTTAGTCGTTAGTTGTTAGTCGTTAGTTGTTAGTCGTTAGTTGTTAGTCGTTAGTTACTAGTCGTTAGTACGTTAGTATGTTAGTCAATAGTATGTTAGTCGCTTTCTAACGGCTAAAGACTAATCCCTAACGACTAATACTACTCCGTAAAGGTTATTAAAAATCTCTTCAATTTTAGCGTAATCGCTTTGGCGGATAGCCAGATGCAGCTCACAGCTTTCGGTGAGGTGTTGGGCAGTAACCGTCAGGTTTTGTTCTTTTACTACGCGCATCACTTTGTTCATCAGCGGATAGTCAAAGTTTATTATGAGTTCTTCAGTGATGAGCTTTTCCTCTATTTCTGTTTCTTGCAGGGTAAGTTGGGCAGTCGTTTTATAGGCTTGCACCAATCCGCCTACTCCTAACTTAATTCCTCCGAAATAGCGCACTACTATCACCAGTATATTAGTAAGCTCAAACGATTGTATTTGCCCATAGATAGGTATGCCAGCGGTATTATTAGGCTCTCCATCGTCATTCGCACGATAACGCAGATGTCTACCATAGCCCAGTTGCCACGCATAGCACCAATGGCGTGCCGAGAAGTGTGCCTTCTTGACCGCCTCAAGGTGCGCTTTTATCTCCTCTTCAGAAGTGACGGGAAAAGCATAGCCTAAAAACTTGCTGCTTTTTTCCTTAAATATCACCTCTTCTACAGGGGCTGCTATGGTTTTGTAGGTATCCAATTTATAAGGGTATGAATTAGCTTATTGGGCTACTTATTGAAAGGTATACTTCACTGATACGCCTGTTCTGAAAGTTGTCATCGGGAAGGAGGTAGAAATAGCCGATTTAGAAAAATTGTACTGCAAGTAGTAAGACGCTAACAAATTGCGACTTAGCGCGTATTCAGCACTGAAGTTACCTATCCACGAGGTCTGTCCTGCCGTCACTTGGTTATTAAATATCTCCATATTGCGTATCACAGTGAACTCTCTTAGGTAAGACAGCGTACCTTTGAGTACTAAATCACTTTTTACGGTAGTAGGCGTACCTGCCAATTGGGTAACAAATGCCAAGTCTTTAAAACGGTAGCCCATACCGAATTTATATTCGCGCTTGAGTATCTCGGTCAGATAATCGTTATCGAGACTGATAGAGATAGTGCGATCGCGGTTGAACTCTGCCAATAAGCTCATAGAGTTCTTAAGCTCCATATCAGCGCGTAGCAAGGGGTTAAACTGCTCTGCAAGCGTAACAGTCGAATACAATTTATCATTTAGGAAATCGCCTGCTACGTTGGTCTTATTAGGGTTAGCGGGTTCATACTCTAAATTAGTACGGAACTCACTAAGCGAATAGCTCGCGCGGTAGCCGTGTGCTAATGAGAAACGTTTGAAAATATTCTTGATGAAATCAACCCTCATAAGCCCTGTATAGCGTACATTCCACTCAGGAATAGGAATACTCTTGAAAGCATCGAGCGATACACCGCTGGCGCTACTACCCGAATAAGCCGCTAGAAAGGCAGGTATCATCACCGCTTGGCTCTTCTTGCTATAACCTACCGGATAGCCCTCAGCATCTACATTAGCAGGGTTAAGCCCTCGTTCCTCTGCCAAACGGCGCGCTATGGTTAGACGGTTGTTTTTAAACTTATCAAAGGCTGCCGAATTGTATTCGTCTATCTTATTAAAACTTGAAGCCAATAAGTTAGTAGAGATATTAAAACTTCCTACCTGATTGCCTACCAATTTGTTATACACAAAGTTGCGCACCTCAAAAGTTTCGGTGTAGTTCTCAGTGTATTGCCTATTTGCTTTCAAGTTGATTTGCAAATCAGGTATAGGTTGCAAGTTAGCGGTAATGATAAGTTGCTTTTCTTTAGAACTGATATATTGATCATTGAAATCAGCGAACTCTGTTAGGTAACCTTTCTTAGCCATCTCGTAGCGCAAGTCAGTTTGGTCGCCAAACATAAAGCCTGCTGATGGTTTGAGCGTACCGAGGAAGCCTATTTGCTGGGTATAACCAGGTATAGTGCGCGCATTGGTAACCGAATAGTTTACCCCAGCAGTTTTAAGCATTGTCATCAACGATTTTCCTACACTAGTCTTCTCACCTCGCGGAGTAGGTTTCACCCCTAAATAGCGATAAAGCTGCTCGAAAGTAAAGTTAGCTGTTAGGTTGTGGGTATTGCCATTTTGTAGGGTGTTAATATCCTGATGTGCCAACTGTAACAGCGTTTGCGAACCGCGCTGATAGTCGAAATCGCCTGAATAAGTATAGTTAGCCCTCATAAACTCAAAGAAAGGGAACTTGCTAAATGGCAAGTCGTAATTCAATTGGAATTTAGAGAAGAAATGGTCAGGGGTACCCATATCCCAGAAATCGCTCCACAATGATTTTTCTTTATTCACGCCCGAAATATCTCCGAAAGCATCATAAGTATAGTAATTGCGGATAACGCTATTATTAGTAGCATTAAAACTAAACTTCAGCGACTTAGTAAGGTTGTAATTGATAGCGTACTGATGGTTCATCAGGTAGTTACGCTGTTGTAGCTCTGGCAATGCTTTTTGCAGACTGGTATTAACGCCCTCGAAATACACATCGCGGAATAACTGCTTAGTAAATGAGCGGTTTACATCGGCTGTAAACATCACGCTGGTTGGCAATAAGTTCAGATTAACATCACTAAGCCATTGCCAATACTTTTTGCCTTTGAATTTGGTTACCTTCTTAAAAGGCTCGAAAGCAGTAGGCTTAAAGGCGTAGTTATACATAAAGCCAGCGCGTACCTGCTGCTCATCTTCATACTTAAGCTCATAGTCGCGGTGGTTCTTCTCGTTATAAGCGTAGTTAAACGTAAAGTTTTCTATGTTATACACACGCGGTTTTTGTCCTTCCGATAGGTTCTTCTTCACCCCTATCAAGTTAATGCCTCGCCTTAGGGTAAAGTCTTCAGCCTGCTCTCTTATAACATCGCGCTCCGAGCTGCTTTGGGCTACGTCTAAACGGTCTTTCAGCTTAATATCCTGATATACGGGGTCGTACTCTGGAGTAGAGCGCTTTTGCGAGTGACTTAAGCCTACTGGTATTTGCATATTCCACTTAGGTGGCAACAACTTACCAGCATTTACATTCATCATCACATCGTACTCTTGGGTGCTCTCTAACGCCCGTTGTTTAGGGGTTTGGTCTACCGAACCAAAGCCTACGGTGTGCATACGCCCTGTAGCCGATATGTTCAGCAGTTCAGAAGCATTTGCATCGAGGGAACCTACTGCCGCCCAACCACCGTGGTTTTCGAGTTCAGCCACACGCAATTCGTTAAACCAGAATTCACCACTTAGTCCGTTATTGCCCGATACGTTCTTAATACCTACCATCATAGCGCGTACGCTACCCAATGACGGATTTCCCTTTATTACATAGCGGTTTTCGCCAGCGTGGTAAGGGGTATTTTCGCTCACTACATTGTAATTGCCGTCATAATAAGTTACCCTATCTAGGGTTTGGTTTCTGATGCTTATCGCTTTGAGCTTGGTAAGCACTTCCATTGGTATAGAGAACTGGTTTTCTTTAGGCCATATAGCGTACTCTGACGAGCTACCCGGTTGGGTAACCTTCAGCGGTATTTCTACCTGATAGTAGTTATCGCTAAAGTCGGTACCGAGCCTAATAAAGGCTACCGCCTGATTGTCGTGCAGAGGCTTATTCTTATAGGCTTCGGCGTGTACAAACATCTTGATATACTTATACTGCCGCAGGTCAAAGCGCAACGCCTTATACACCGCCCTACTATCTTTATTTTCGAGATTATCTACTATGTATGATAGGGCTTGTTCGTTCTGCTCTACTAAGGTATTGTTAGTATTAATACGCTCGCGGTTTACCCCTGGCGGCATACGATAAGGTATAGGCTGACGGGTTTCGTTTTCAATTAGGTTTACTGAATTGATTTCTACCTTAGTACCATCGTCTGAAGGGTCATCTTGGTCGGTGCTAAGGGTATAGTTATAATAACGCCAGTCGCCGCGCACCAAATCGAGGGTAGCAAAACGCAAGAGCATCTCTTGAGGGAAGCCCGTTAGGTACATACGCATATGGGTCATCGAGTTGATGATGTCCATTTTATCATTGCTATTTAGCGGGAAGGTATAGCCTTCGCGCCACATAGCTCCGCTTTCAATCGGTATTTTGAACTGTATCCAGCGGGTAGCCACACGGTGTCCGTTAGGCGCTTCTATCGATACGGTGCGAATATCGTTTACATAAGGGTCGGCTGTACTGATATTAGGTTTGATACGCACCCTATACTCTAAATAGTTATTGGTGGTATTCATCGTAAAATCGCCGTTGATATCCTCATTATCAGGTACTGTAGTAGAGCCTCTGTCGTTATCTGACACCGATACAGGCGAGTTGCCTTGTGTACCGTTGTAATTGTAATAGCGATTTAAGATGCCCCCACTGCGCGCCAAGAAATACTCGTAGTTATCCATCGCAGGGTCGTTAGGCGAAGTCGCTACGTTGTTGCTATATATACGCGCTTCATCGGCATCGTTCAGACCATCTAAACCTATATCTTGCAGCCTGCGGTTAGACGAACTTTCATCAAAAGCATATACTAACGATTGGGCTGCAGGCACCTTACCCCAAGACGAAGTATTGATACTTGAGGTAGAGGAAAGACCTGGCAATCCGTTTTCGTATTGCTTGCGTCCGTCTTTTAGCACGTCTTCTGAGATGTTTCCTAAGTTGAACACCAATTCACCCGAACCACTGTATTCGCCTGAGTAATAAGGGTCCATCACCCAGAATTGCAAAAACTCAATATTGCTTTCTTGAAAATCAGAATAGCTCATACCGCGCATTATACCGCCCCATTTTTCGTCTTTAGTTTTAGTGGCGAAATTAGGGTCGTTATTATAAGCCCCTTTCGCGTTAGGATAATAGGCTAAATCGAGGGTGGCCTGCACTAACGACTGCCCTTGTGCCAACTGCTGCTGAGGGAATATCTCTTCAATAAAGATACGGCGGGTGCTGTTCTTTGATATTTCGTTACTGCTGATAGTCGAAGGTTTCTGAGTAGAGTAAAACACAGGGTCTATGGTATACCACGCCATTTTAGCGCGCCCATAGCCGTTCTTTAGGTTATCGGCATCGTCAGGAGTATTGCC
This sequence comes from Capnocytophaga sp. oral taxon 329 str. F0087, assembly GCF_000213295.2. Taxonomy (NCBI): domain Bacteria; kingdom Pseudomonadati; phylum Bacteroidota; class Flavobacteriia; order Flavobacteriales; family Flavobacteriaceae; genus Capnocytophaga; species Capnocytophaga sp. oral taxon 329. The sequence continues at coordinate 16,470 of NZ_KN389985.1, read as the reverse complement.
GTATAGGGTTTGCGGCACCGAACTGTTGTTTCTGCCGCCTGCTGCCCCAAACTCTAAAGGCGTGCTGGCCAACTTCCACGCCAAAGGCGAACGCATATCAATAGTGCTTTGCGCTGCCTCAAAATCGTCTAAGTACACGGTGGTTTCACCATCAAAATCGTCTGCTTTAGGGGTGCTTGCCAATAGGTAAGCGAACTCTCCGCGCAACGAAAGGTTAGACGGCGCATCGCTCTTGATTGTAGGAATGCGATTTACCCAGCGGGTAAGGAATGGCATTTCGGTAGAATAGGTACCGGCTAAGCCAAAAATAGTGTTATTTACATTCTCTTGTCCGTAGCTGGTTTTCTGTGTAAAAGGTCGTTCGCGCAGATTTACGATAGCCCCGTTTAGTATGAACTTATCGCTGAACTTATGCTCTACATTTACCCCCATAAATCGGGTGGTTTGTCCGCCAAAAATGAGGTTATTCTCCATTGACACCTGTATAGGCATATTGCTAGCCTCTAAGCTGGGGTTAATTATCTCTACTGTACCCGATTGGTAATCCACCAAATAGTCGAGTCCCTCTACTAATAAGCGTCCGCCAGCTGTTACCCTAACCGAACCTCGTGGTACGTTGAAAGCCCCTAACGAAATACCGCGTCTGCTTGAGGCTTTATAGCGCCCTTTCATCACGAACTTGTTTTTCTCGCCGTCCATTTGGGCTTTGGTCTTGGTATTTTTATACAGCGAAGTATAGACGTACTTCTTCTGGTTATTGTTATAGGTAGCAGGGTCATTATAAGTACCCCCCCCTAAAGTGGTATGCAAGAAGTTACCAAAAGGTTCTACTTTTGTAAAGAATATTTTGCCGTACTGCTCATCAACAGTAATCCCTGGTAAAAAGTCAAAGAAGCCATCGCCGCCTGGTTGTGGGTCGTTGTACTTATTGAGGCGGTCGAAGTTGAAAAGATTCAGCAGTATGCGGTCTTCTAAGCCTGTTGGCCAGCCTACATTATCTACTTTATCTATATAATTGACAGGCGAAGGATTAGAATAGAAGATATTCATACGGAAATCTTCAGCCGACAATTGTGCTGTACCCACCGAATATACGTTTTTCATCATCAAATCCCAAATAGGGTCTTTCACGTTCAGGCGGTTGCTCTTAAGCATCTTCAGCACCAGTAGGTTATTAGTGATAGCGTTATTGCCTCCGTAAAAACTGTTGTTAGTAGTAGCCGAAATACCATCGTTAGCAAACTCGCCCACTTGGTATACTTGGCTGCCATAGGTATATTGGTAAGCTACTGCCAGCACCTCGTCGGCACTGAGGGCTGTGCTGAGCGAGATGAAGCCCAGCTTAGTATCTACCTTATAATCAACCCCTTCTTCGAGCTTGCGGGCATTCTCTATTACGGCGTAGTCATACCCCTGACTGACATACGATTGGTTCGTACCAAAACCCTGTTGCACGGTTGCTACATCGCGGATAGCATTGGTAAGTACCGAATTGGCAGTACCTATCTGCGTAGGGTCGTACTTATTAGCGCGGTTGGCAGGCATATTGTTAGTAGTACTGTTATAGAATGCAGGGCCTGCCTTGTCGTAAAGGCGCGTTCTATCCATTCGGGGTTCACCTAAGTCTTGTACTGCCAAAATGTTGCGTATGTTGCCCATACGGCTATTGCGGTTGGTTACCCACACCTCTAAGCGGGTAATCTGTACTTTGCTATTGATAAACGGATAATTTTCTAAAGCTCTATCGTACTGGTCGCGGAAGAAGTGCGCCAAGAAGTAGTTGCGATTTTCGTCGTAGTCTAAAGCTGAAAACTCAAATTCGGTAATCGTACCGCCCCCTTGTGCCGTAAGGGTTTTGCGCTCTGACTTCTGTTCAGAGAAAACCCCTGTGATGGTGGTACGCCCAAACTTGAGTTGTGTTTTCACCCCGAAAAGACTTTGCGAACCGGTAATAAGCGAGTTAGAAATAGGCATAGAGATATTACCGAGCTCTACTTTCTGTAGTATATCGTCTTCATCAGGCGCGTATTCGAGTTTAAAAACGTTCTGAAAGTCGAATGAGGCTTGGGTATCGTACTGAGCGTTCAGATTTAGGCGGGTACCTATCTTGCCGGTAAGCCCCAAGCTAATGCGCTGCTCGAAGTCCAAACCAAACGAACTGCGGTAGCGCGGACTGACAGCTGGGTTATCGTTGCGGGTATAGCGCAAACCAAAATCGACCCCAACGCTTCCGGTAGGGGTAAACTCTATATTTCGCCCTCCGAAAATGCTTTCGAAGAAATCAGAATTGACATATAGGTCGGGCAGCAAGTCGCGTTGGGCTTTTTTCTTTTGGGTAGTATCGCTTTGGGTATCGCCTAATACGTCTAACTTATCGCGGTAGTAGGCACTCATACGCTCGCGCATCACTAAGTCTTCGTACTCCTTGACAGTGAGGAACATAGGGGTCGCGAGGTCGTATTTGCCCAGCTTTTGGGTATAGACATAGCGGTCTAAGGCAGGATTATAAGTATACTGCTGCACGATGCTCTTAGGTTGCTGCAAGCCAATGCGCCCGATACCATTTTTTACAGTAGTTTCGGACTGAGTAGATGAAGTAGTTTGAGTAGTATTGGTTACTTGTGCTTGCGCAGATAAGAAGCTGAAAAAGAGTAGTATAATGATAGTTAGATGTTGCTTCATATTACTAATAGGGTATATGATACCGAATATAATTTTGCGGCAAAGATACAAATAATTAGCAAATTAGCAAGTTTGGTGATTAGCAAATTTGCCAATTAGCAGATTTGTGAATTAGCAAATTTTGAGAGCCCTAATTTCAACATCAGGTACTCTTTTTATATATTTTTTCTTTTAATTGTTGTGTTGTAACACATATATCATAGCCTTTCTCTTTTAATCCTTCAGCAAGTTTAGCATCACAAGTCCAAATTTTATGACCTTTTTGAAAATGTAATGCTATAAAAAGATAATCATCAGGGTCTATATCTTTAGCTATTTCAGCTGCCTTAGTTCTATTTTTCTTTTCAATCTCTTCTAAATTATAAAAAGTAATATGCTCAGTAAATTCTTTCAACAACTTATTAGCTTGCTTTTTAGTGAGATTATTCTTTTCCATAATCTTAGGTAAATGCTCTTCTATTTCATCTAAAAGATAAGAAGGTGCTATAAACTGTAGTTTTTTCTTATCATTTTTCAAAATAGTAGCAATAACTCCTTCTGGTCTATAGAAGCAGCTATAGATAATATTAGTATCAGAGATAACTATCATAATTTTTGCTCTTGTTCTCTTTTAGCAATAGCGGCTTCCCAACGTCTAGTCATATTTCTATTAGACTCTTTAGACATTGCCATAATTTCATCGCGGTATTTAATAGGAATACCGTATTCATCTTCTTCTAAGTCATCTATTTCAGGCTTTACAAGTGCTTTTTTGGCTTCTCTTTTCTTGGTAACCTTTAGAAAATCAAAGTTTTTAGCAAACTCTACAAAAGCTAAAGCTTGCGGACTATCATTATTGAGGGTAATTGTATATGGCATAACGTTTCAATTTTTTTTATAAGGCAAAAGTACAAATATTTTGCCAATTAGCAAATTTGGCAGCATAAAGTAGCTAGCATATTTTTCTGTTTTTAGGTCGGTTATTAGACGATTATTTTTCGGTTATCATTCGCTTATCCTTCGCTTATCCTTCGCTTATCCTTCGCTTATCCTTCGCTTATCCTTCGCTTATCCTTCGCTCTTCCTATATTGTTCCTGTATCGTTTGTATAGGGTAGGTGAAAAAGAAAAAAATCTGGCAACACGGGTTGCTAATTGGTAAATTATTTGTATTTTTGCCCAAGAATGAAATAAATAAAATATGAAAGATATAGTATTATTAGATGTAAGGAGACTAGCAGAAGCATATATAAGACAAGTTGATAAGGACAATACACTTATTGCTTGTAGAAACTTGCTTCAACTTAGCTATAAAAAAGGGCTCTTACAAAAAAATCCTTTTGATGAAAAAGGCGATTTAAATATTGATACAGTCATCAAAGAAAGTGATTTAACAGACTTAGGTAAACAATTATTTGATGATTTAGCAGATAAGTGGTTTGCTTACACAGATCGTACTCAAAAATATGACAACATTACAATGCTGGAAAAGTACTTTAATAATTTGAACAATGGGTAATATTCTAGATGTGTTGTTAAAATCACAACAACTTGCTAATCAAAATAATACAAAAGAACTGCCCTACTATTTTTCTTTACCCACCATAGAGATAAGCATTTTTAAAGCCTATAAAGTGCTCTAAATAGTGTAAAGAAGCCCCTGGATGTTTCAAATGTGTTGTTAAAGAAGAACAGTTCCGCGCACCGCTAGCGCAAGCTTCTAGCTTGTGCTAAAAAATAAAAAAGCTGGAAGCTCGCACCAGCATAAGGATTTTATAACATAGATAGAGTAAAAACAGAATTTGTAAATAATTATTCTTATTTTTGTCCTAATTAAAATTTTTAAGCTTATGATGATAATCAACTTTATTTTCAAGAATTGGAAAGGTTTATTGATGGCTATACTTGCCAGTTTAGCATGTAAAACTTGTGCTGGAGACTATATAGAAGGCTCAAATAAGGAAAAAGTTGCAGAATATGAGGCTTTGATAAAAGAAAACACTAAAACTACTGCTGTTTATGATAGTGTCTATACAGAGCATACAGTGAAAATTGCCAAAGTACCCATAAAAACATACAGTATTAAATATAAATATGAAGTAAATGGTGTAGAATATGAAGGCGAACAATCAACTTCAAAATTGCCAGAAAGCCCTGTGGTGGAAGTATATTATCTAAAAGACAATCCATCTGTCCATGATATAAATCCAGCATCATCATTGAAATACGAAAAAGAGAAGGAAACAAGTAATACTGACCTCTATTTCGCTATATTCTGGGGCGTGCTGGCGTTGTTTCTTGCTGTCGGGCTATGGATTGAATTTAAAGATTTTAAAAAAGAATATAAAATATAATTAAAAGTAGAGAAAAATAGCAAACAAACCAATTACCGAATTTATCGAAAAATATTATCTGCATTTCAATGCAGCATCTTTGGTGGACGCTTCTAAAGGCTATGTAGCGCACCTAAAAGATGGCGAAAAAATGTTAATTACCGCTAGCGCAAGCTTCTAGCTTGTGCTTAAGAATATAACAGAGCTGGAAGCTCTAAGAATACTAGGTACGAGCTACAAGCTCGCACCAGCAGGGGGAATATGAAGGCACTGAAACAACTTGTAAGTATATGAGGCAAAAGTATCACAAAACTGAGGATATAGCTGTAAAGGAGATTTTAAGTTTGTTAATGGAAGTGTTAGAAGCTAAATATGCTAAAATGAGAGTATTCTTAAAAAGATAGAGGGTAATGTATCAGATGTGTTGTTAAAAATATAAGGCTAACTATTAACACGATACAAGTGTGAGGCAGATGGGAGGTATGAGAAGTATGAGAAGGCTGAGAGGGCTGGGAGGGCGAGCCGCACCGGCGATTGTGGGACAGGGAGAGAATTTTGAATTCTGAATTTTGAATTGGGAGAACGGGTGCGACAAGTGGGACAAGTGGGACAGGTAGGACGAGTGGGACAAGTAGGACGGGGAGAGAATTGTGAATTCTGAATTGGGCACAAGCTGCAAGCTTGCGCCAGCGGGGGTATAATTTAAAAAATTGCACTTGTGGGTGGAATTGGCGTAATTACATTATTTTTTGTAGTTTTGCTTTTTATTCGTAATTTTGCCGCATAATTACAAACCCTAAAAAATAACATTATGAAAGTCACTTATCTTGGGCACGCTTGCGTAAATATTGATATTGACGGTACTTTTTTCTTAGTAGACCCCTTTATCAGCCCTAACCCTCTGGCTAAACACATCGACATCAACTCTATCAAAGCTGATTATATTCTCATAACCCACGCCCACGCTGACCATATAGCCGATGTAGAGGCTATCGCTAAACGCACTGGCGCTCAGCTGATTACTAACCCTGAAATACTTGCCCACTTTGAGGCACTCGGCCTTAGCGGACATAGTATGAACCTCGGTGGCTCTCACCGCTTTGTAGACGGCAAAGTGAAAATAAAGATGATTAAAGCCGAACACTCTTCTTCGTTCCCTGATGGTTCGTACGGTGGCAATCCGGCTGGCTTCCTCATCGATTATAACGATGAAACTATCTATATAGCAGGCGATACCGCTCTGCACTACGATATGAAGATTATCCCCCACCAATACAAGGTCAATCTGGGCATTTTCCCTATCGGCAACAATTATACGATGGGGGTACGCGATGCCCTTACCGCTGCTCGTTTCGTACAAGTAGACAACGTATTAGGGGTGCATTACGACACTTTCCCTGTGATAAAAATTAATAAAGAATCGTCTAAACAAAAATTTAAAGATGACCATCGCCGCCTACACCTTATTGAAATAGGGGCGACTCTCGACCTTAAAGACCTTAATATTTATACACTATAAAATCACTAATGAAAAAACTCTTTTTACTTGCCTACATTAGCTGCCACTTACTTGCTACCACCTATAGCCGCGCACAGGATTTCCAGCCGATAGTACCTCTAAACACCAAACCCCTATTGGCAGGCAACTTTGCTGAACTGCGCCCTAACCACTTCCACGGAGGCTTAGACCTGAAAACTGAAGGTAGAGAGGGTCTACAGGTATTGGCAGCCCAAGACGGCTATGTATCGCGTATAATAGTAAGTCCGTATGGGTATGGCAAAATGCTGTACATCACCCACGCCGATGGCTACGTAACTACCTACGGACACCTACAGAAATACGCGCCTGCTATAGAGGCATATGTAAAGAAAAAACAATACGAAAAACAGACCTACGACATCGATATTACCCCTACCGAAAACGAATTTGTAGTGAAAAAAGGCGAATGGGTAGGCGTAAGTGGCAATACCGGTGGTAGCCACGGGCCGCATCTGCACTTCGAGGTGCGCGATACGAGCAATAACGGCTGGAATCCGCTGCTTTTTGCTTTCCGAGAGATAGAAGACACTACTCCTCCTGAAATAACAGGGCTTTTTGCCTACGCTTTGGGCAATGATGCGCAGGTAGCTCACACCCAGTTATCGCAGCAATTGCAAAAGAAGCGATTGCCTGACGGCTCTTTCGTTACTGATACGCTTAGGGCTATCGGCACTATTGGCTTTGGTTTTCAAGCCTTTGACCGCCAAGATGGTACCCTGCACAAAAACGGCATTTATAAGGCTACCTTACTGCTCAATGGTGAACCCCAGCTGCAATCCGCCTTCGACAAGGTTAATTTTGGCGATACTCGCTGTATCAATATCCTAACTGATTACGAGCGTTATTTGTCTGACAAAAGCTTTGTACAGCTGCTCTACAAGAAACCTGGTAACCGCTTAGAGATATACAAGATACTAAAGGAAAACAACGGCTATCTGACTATAGAAGAAGGGCAAACCTATACGGCTACGGTAGTGGTAGAAGATTTTAAGGGCAATGCTACTTCGGTACATATACCCATAAAAGGCGAGCGATTGGAACTGAAGACGGAAAGACCTGAATACAAGGGTAATAAGCAGCTAATAGCCAAGCGCGATAACTATTACGAACTCTCTAAAGGAAGTGTGTTTTTCCCTGAAAATACTTTCTACGAAGACCAGCTTATCAACATTAGCGAAGACAGCGACGGACTGCTTATCGGCAATCGCCGTACGCCTGTAGATAAGTACTTCACCGTAACTATGAAAAACACTAATTTTGCAGAGGACGAAATCAGCAAGGTATTTATTTCGGCAGCAGGTGGTTTTGCCACTACTGTCTATAAAGATGGGGTATTTACTGCTCGTGCGCGCAATTTGGGCAGATATAGCTTGCGGAAAGATAGCACCCCTCCTACCCTTAAAGCATTGAATTTCAAAGATAAAGGAGTAGTAAAAGGCAACACCCTAAAGGTAACCGTAAGCGATAACCTCAGCGGGTTTGCCTCTTGTAGTGCTACCCTGAATGGGCAGTGGATACTCTTTGAGTACGAGCCTAAAAATCGCACTCTCACCTTCAACTTTGACGATGTAGATACTACCGATACTACTAAATACGAATTGAACATTAATGCTTATGACAAGGTGGGCAACGTAGGTACGCTAAAAGCTACTTTCACGCGTCCCAACTCTTAAAAAACGAAAATTAAAAACCAATTTTATATGAAACAAGTCATTTTTACAGACAAAGCACCTGCTCCTATAGGTCCTTACACCCAAGCTATTTTGGCAGGTAACACCCTCTACGTATCAGGACAGATACCCGTAAACCCTGCGACTGGCGAAGTAGTAACAGGCATTGAAGCCGCTACTGAGCAAGTGATGGAAAACCTTAAAGCTATCCTCACTCAGGCAGGTACTACCTTTGAAAAAGTAGTAAAAACTACTATTTTCTTAGCCGATATGGGTCAATTTGCACAAGTAAACGGTGTATATGCTCGTTATTTCGATGAAAAAACAGCACCTACCCGCGAAACCGTACAAGTAGCCAAACTGCCTAAGGGGGTAGAGGTTGAAATTTCTTGTATAGCGGTGCTATAAAGCAATGAAAAATGGTTAATTATTAATAGATTAATGATTAACCATTTTTCCTAATCAATTTAGGTATAAACTATAAGACACAACAAACTAAAGTTAATTATGAAAAAGATATTCCTTTTAATCCTTTGCGGTGGAATGGTAGCTTGTGGGGCTCCTACTGAAACTCCTAAAAAAGAAGAAAAACAAGCCATAGCTGTTGAACCTCCTACCACCTCTTACACTACCTACGTAAATCCGCTGATGGGTACTGACTCTACTTTCGAACTTTCTAACGGCAATACTTACCCTGCTATTGCGGTGCCTTGGGGTATGCACTTCTGGACGCCCCAAACAGGCAAGATGGGCGATGGCTGGGCCTATCAGTACCACGCTCAGAAGATAAGAGGCTTTAAACAAACTCACCAGCCAAGTCCGTGGATAAACGATTATGGGGCTTTCGCCCTAATGCCTGTAGTAGGCAACTTAAAAATAAAAGAAGACGAGCGCGCCTCGTGGTTCTCGCACAAAACTGAAACAGCACAACCTCACTATTATAAAGTCTATTTAGCTGACTATGATACTACTGTAGAAATCACCCCTACTAACCGCGCGGCTCAGTTTCGCTTTACTTTCCCTGAAACCGACAAAGCCTATTTGTTATTAGATGCTTTTTTCAAAGGTTCTAAGGTGCAAGTACTGCCCCAAGAACGTAAGATTATAGGCTATGCCCGCAATAATAGCGGCGGTGTACCCGAAAACTTCCATAACTACTTCGTGATTACCTTTGATAAAGATTTTGAGAGCGTGCAAACGTGGGGCAACGGCTATAAACTGAGCAACAAGCCCGAAAGTGAGGGCGAACATACTGGTGCTGTGATAGGCTTCCGCACCAAAAAAGGTGAACAGATAACTGCCAAAGTAGCTTCTTCTTTTATATCGCCTGCACAAGCGTTATTGAACTTGCAAACGGAGCTCGGCAACGATACTTTCGAACAAACCCAACAAAAGGCGTTTGCTCTTTGGGAAGCTGAACTCGGCAAGATACAAGTAGAAGACGAAAATATAGACCATTTGCGCACTTTCTACTCTTGTTTGTACCGCACGCTACTCTTCCCGCGCACTTTTTACGAATACGACAAAGAGGGAGAAATAGTGCATTACAGTCCGTATAACGGCAAGGTTGAAAAGGGCTATATGTTTACCGATAATGGTTTTTGGGATACTTTCCGCTCGGTATTCCCGCTGTTTAACCTATTGTATCCTGAGATGAACCAACAGATGATGAAAGGCTTAGTAAATGCTTATAA
>NZ_KN389985.1:0-5753 GCF_000213295.2 Capnocytophaga sp. oral taxon 329 str. F0087 | reverse complement strand
AATGCTTATAAAGAGTCAGGTTGGTTACCCGAATGGGCAAGCCCAGGCCACCGCGATTGTATGATAGGCTCTAACTCGGCTTCTATCATTGCTGATGCCTACCTGAAAGGAAACATAGAAGCTGCTGATGCCGAAATACTCTTAGAAGCGATGCTCAAAAACGCTACTCAAAATGAGGGCAGACCTGTGAAGTCGGTAGGACGCGAGGGAGTAGAGTACTACAATAGTTTAGGCTATGTGCCTTATGATGTGAAGATTAACGAGAACGTAGCCCGCACCCTTGAGTATGCCTATGCCGATTATTGCATTGCGCGTATGGCAGAAAAGAAGGGCAAGGCAGAGATTGCTAAACAGTATTACGAACAATCTAAGCGCTATAAAAACGTATTCGACCCCGAAACCAAATGGATGCGCGGCAAGAATAAGGACGGCAAGTTTCAATCGCCATTCAATCCGCTAAAATGGGGCGATGCGTTTACTGAAGGAAACAGTCTGCACTACACTTGGTCGGTATTTCAAGATTTTGAGGGACTCGTACAGCTGATGGGCGGCAAAGAGGCTTTCGAGAAAAAGATAGACGAAGTGTTTGAGATGCCCCCACTTTTTGACGATAGTTATTACGGCTTTACCATACACGAAATACGCGAGATGCAGCTGGTAGGAATGGGTAATTACGCTCACGGCAATCAACCTATACAGCATCTTATCTACCTCTACAATTATGCAGGCAAGCCCCAAAAAGCCCAAGCCAAACTACGCGAGGTAATGGACAAACTATATTCCCCTACCCCCGATGGTTATTGCGGTGATGAGGATAACGGGCAGACCTCAGCTTGGTATGTGTTCTCCGCTTTAGGCTTTTACCCTGTAACCCCTGCTAGCGACAACTATGTATTAGGCACGCCTTTGTTTAAAACGGTAACTTTGCAATTGCCTGAGGGCAAAAAGTTTTTGATAAAGAATGTAAGTCGGAATGCTAACAGTCCTTTGGTAGAATACGTACAGCTAAACGGCAAGCCTGTAGAGGGCTTCGAGATACCTTTTGCGGCATTTAGAGAAAATGGCACTTTGACGTTTTTTTGAGTGACAAATTAATTATTTCGGCACACTAATTGTTAAGTAGTAATTATAAAATAGATAATTACTATGAAACATTTTTTATCATCTGCTGCACTTTTACTTCCTTTTATCGTTCTGGCGCAAAAAACAGCGCTACCCGAGGTTAAGGTAGTAAACCAACGCAATGCCAACCCTATGGAGCTACGAGAGCTCTCGGTAGACATTTTGGTAGTAGGGCAAACCGCCGTTACTACTATGGAAATGACCTTTTACAACCCTAACACCCGCGTAATGGAGGGCGAATTTCAGTTCCCTCTTGCCGATGGTCAGCAAGTATCGCGCTTTGCTCTCGACATCAATGGCAAGATGCGCGAAGGGGTTGTTGTTGATAAGGCTTTAGGGCGCAAAGCCTTTGAAGACATCGTACGGCGCGGTGTAGACCCAGGTCTGCTCGAAAAGACTGAGGGCAACAACTTCAAAGCCCGCGTATACCCTATGCCTGCACAAGGCTCTCGGCGCGTGCTTATCGCTTTCGAGCAAGAACTACGTCAGAAAAACGGACAAGATTTCTACTTCTTGCCTATCGCCTCTGCACTCCAGCTACAGAAGTTTAAACTGCGTACCGAAGTAGTATCGCGCCTTGTGAAAGCTGATATTGAAAACAGTCTTGAGCTCGACTTCAAACAGACGCGCAATAGTTATATTAGCGAGCTTAGCAAAGACAATTACTCCCTCAATAAGAATATAGCCCTTACCTTCCCTAAGGTAGAAAAGCCCCAAGTGCTGACAGCTACCAAAGGTAATAGTAGCTATCTGTACGGTACTATGGCATTGGGCAATACCGCTCAGCAGCCTAAAAACAGCCCTAAAAAGTTAGGTATCCTATGGGACGTATCGCACTCAGCTGCCCAAGCCGATAAAGAAAAAGCATTCGCTTTCTTAAACGACTATTTCTCTCATATTCAGAACACCGAGGTAACCCTTAACACCTTCAGCATACGCACTTCCGAAGCTGTTGATTTTGAGGTAAAAAATGGCAATTGGCAACCCCTAAAAGCCTATCTACAAAACTTAAAATACGATGGGGCTACCGATGGTAATGCGATGAGCTTCAGCCCTAAGTGCGATGAATATTTGTTCTTCACCGATGGTATCTTCAACTTTGGCGCTAAGGAATTTTCAGTAACCGAAGCGGTAAAACAGATTAAAACTCCTATAACTGTTATCAATAGTACTGCTGTAGCCAACACTGCCAAAATGCAGTATTTAGCAGGGGCAACTGGCGGTAACTTTATCGATTTGACCACCCTTAGCACAGCCGAAGCCGTAAAAGCAGCCTGCTACACCCCTTTTCAGCTCTTAGGCTATGAGGTGAAAAAAGGCAAAGTAAAAGACCTTTACCCAGAAAAAGGCACTGCTCTTAGCGGTGAGACATTCACCTTTGCGGGCAAACTCCTCTCTGACGAAGCGACTATAGTAGTATCAGTAGGCTACCCTAATAAGGTAGTGGCACAACAAGAAATCAGTTTTAGCAAGGATAATGCGACCAGTCAAAGCGAATACGCTCTCTTGCGCCGTGTATGGGCTGAAAAGCAAATCGCTCACTTGCAACGCATTGGGGCTGACCAAAAGCAAATAGACGCTGTAGGGCGCCAATACGGCATCGTAACCGAAGGCAACTCACTAATAGTGTTAGAAACCGTAAGCGACTATCTGCGCTATCGTATCACCCCGCCTAAAGAGTTGCTACAAGAGTATCAAAAATATCTACAACAAGAAGAGAAAGATAAAAAAGAGTCCGTTAAAGAATCCTTAGAAGAGGTCATTGAGCAATCAGCCGACCAGACTAAGTGGTGGCAAACTTCCTACCCTAAGAAAGTTAAAAATACTAAACCGGTTGTAGAAGTCGAAGCTGAGGAAACTGAGGCTCTAAGCTTAGCTGAGGCTGTCCCTATGGCAAACAAAGAAGAAAGAGTAGCCAATGTACAAAACCTCTCTGATAAGGACTCCTACCAACTTGAAGAAGTAGTAGTGATGGACTATGCCCCACAGAGAAAGACCACTATGGTGGGTGCTATTTCTTCTAATGCAGCAATGAAGAGAAGTGAAAGCTACTCAGAAGACACTCCTGAAGCCCCTACCGGTAGCATTGCCCTCAATGCCTACAACCCCGATACGCCTTACCTAAAAGTAATGGAGTACGCCGATGAGGCCAAAGCTGTAGAAACTTACTACAAACTCAAAGAAGAGTATGGTAGCACCCCTTCTTTCTATGCCGATGTAGCTGACTACTTCTTCAAAAAAGGCAATAAAGAACAAGCTATTTTAGTAATCTCTAACTTAGCCGAGTTAGGCTTAGACGACCCTCAACTGTTGCGTATGCTAGGTTACAAACTCAGCAGCTACAAAGCTAAAAAAGAAGCCGTACAAGTGTTCCGCAAGGTAGCCGAACTGCGCGAAGAAGAACCGCAATCTTTCCGCGATTTAGGCTTAGCCTTAGCCGATGACGCTCAGTACAACGAGGCTGTCAAAACCCTTTATAAAGTAGTAACGGGCTTGTGGAGCAGTCGTTTTGGCGATGTACAACTCGTAACGATGAACGACATCAATAGCCTAATAGCGCGCCATAAAGGCATAAACACCAGCTATATCGATAAACGCTTGCTAAAGAAAGAACCGGTTGATGTACGCGTAGTGCTCAGTTGGGATACCGATAACTGCGATATGGACTTATGGGTAACCGACCCTAAAAACGAGAAGTGCTATTACAGCAATAAGCTTACTTATTTAGGCGGTAAAATCTCTGAAGATGTTACTCAAGGCTATGGCCCTGAAGAGTTTATGCTCAAGAAAGCCGTAAAAGGCAAGTACAAAGTACAAGTAGATTACTTTGGTACAAGTTCGCAAAAGCAACTAATGCCGGTTAGCTTACGCATTATCTTCTACACCCACTACGGTACCCCTCAACAAAAACAACAAGAGACTACCGTACGGCTAAGCAACGCCAAAGAGGTCATAGAGGTAGGTACTTTCGAGTTTTAATAGTTATAATAGTAAATAAAAAAAGCGGTTCAGCACGTGCTGAACCGCTTTTTTTATATTAACTGGTAATTATTAATTATTAGGATATGCCATATGTCCAAAACGAAGCCCCACGAAGAAGTTAAGCTCGTGAGCGGTTTTCATAAGGTTGCTAATAGCAGAGCTCGAACCAAAAGTAAGAGGCCCTAAACGCAATCCTAAACCGATATTAGTTTTAGAAACTTGGTTGTAAGAGATAGGCAAATAAGCACCAAAAGCACTGGTATCAAAACGAGGGGTTAGCGAGAAAGTATTAGCGTAATAAGCGTTATACACATCTGTTTTGCTCTTAGAAGTAAGATTCACAAGCCCTGAAGCATTAACGTACAAACCTCCAAACACGCGGTAGTCAGCACTTAGGTTAAGAGTTGTAGGCAATGATGATTTCACTGTCTTTTGCGCCATTTTCATTGAATTGCTGATACCAAAAGCTTGTTTAAGTTTCTCTTCATTAATCTCGTCCATTTGCATAGTTACAGTACCCGAAGCTGGCATTTGGTAGCGGTAAGACTCTGTATTAGTTTTATAGCTAACAGAACCTATATCCATAATCGAAAAACCTATACGTAGGTCGTGAGGCTTGTTATGGCAAGTCTGGCAACCATCAAAACGATATTCGTAAGTAGCCCCAAGGTCAAAACCTACTGTCGAAGCCTCTTTGCCCATTAGCGAATTAGCCTTAAAATTGTTGAGGAAGTCAGTACCCCCATTTACAATCTCGAATACCCCGTTAGTAGAATTGATATTCAAGTTTACTTTTTTACTAGCAGGGTCAGTAGTAAGGCTTGCAGTACCATTGAAGTCGCGGAAGCCTGCATATAGGTTACCTGCCCCCATTATGTACTTAAGGCTTGCCCCTGCTTTGATGGCGTTATGACCGTCAAAATATAGCTCACCTGCCCAAGAAAAACCTACTTCAGAAAAACCGTGTACTACCACTTCTTGGTCGTTTAGGTTTAGGCTGTAGTTGTTGCGCAACTCTAACTTGTCATAGTCAGAAATGTACGACTGAATCATTTTAGCATCAAAATTGTTGATATTACCCAAAGCACGTACGCGGGTAAATATACCTACAGCGTGCTTGTCGTTCAACTTCAGAAATAGCGATGGTCCAAGTACATCTACATTAAAGCGTACATTGATGTCGTTATTCTTCGCTAGCGGATTAGAAGCGTCTAAGCGTACGAAGTCATTAATACGTTTATTGATGTCGGCGTCAAGCGGAATAGCATCATTGTTTACGCCTACGTTTAGCACAAAGAGGCTGGCATCCCAAGAGCGCTTGCTGCTAATCATATAAGCAGGGTTAGTAGTAGCTTGTAGCACCCCAGCATACGGACTCTCGCGAAAGCCTGAAAACGATTGCTGAGCTTCCATTGCTATCGTGCTCAACACTAATGCTGATAAAAACACTTTTTTCATTGGTATAAAACATTAAAATTTAGGGTACAAATATACAAATAATTTGTCAATTAGCAAATTTGCCAATTTTGAAGAAAAATCTACTACTGCTACCTTCCCTATAGAAGCGATATAGGAACAACCTAAATTCAAGTAATAAAAGTAACTTTTTAATAAGGGTTTGTTTTTAATTTTTGTCTGCTGCAGACAAA
>NZ_KN389984.1:102419-112089 GCF_000213295.2 Capnocytophaga sp. oral taxon 329 str. F0087 | reverse complement strand
AAACTTATCATTGAGAATAAAAGTAGTATTACTTTTGTTATAAAACTATTTTCTTTCTCCTGTTCTCGGATATAGTCATTTGCAAGGTCTGATTTCTCTTTTCCTTTCTCTAACTGTACTTTAGGCTCCTGCTCTATGGCATAGTATTTTTCAGGCGCTTGGGTAGCTTCATCAGTAGGAGCGTTTTGCCCTATAGCCAAAAAGGGAAGCAAGCCCCAAAAAAGCAGTATTAAAACAAAACGTTTCATAGTTCAATCTTTTATAATTTCTAATGCAAAATTAAGAAAAGAAAACAAGAGTGCAAGTTTTTTTTGTTAAAAACATAAAGGCTGTACAGCGAATACTTGTACAGCCTTTATTATTTAGGTATTTTTATACTACAGTTTTTTCTTCACTGCCACCTCTTGGTAGGCTTCTATTACATCACCTTCGTGAATATCGTTGTAGTTCTTAATTTGCAATCCGCAGTCGTAACCTTTGCTCACTTCCTTCACATCGTCTTTGAAGCGTTTAAGCGAAGATAACTCTCCGGTGTAAATCACCACGTTATCGCGTATAAGTCTGATTTTAGAATTGCGATATATCTTACCGTCAGTCACCATACAGCCGGCTATCGTACCCACTTTCGATATCTTGAAGAGCTCGCGTATTTCTACTGTACCGGTTACTTCTTCCTTAAATACAGGCGATAACATACCCTCCATAGCGTCTTTAAGGTCGTTGATAGCATCATAGATAATTGAGTAAGTACGTATATCTATCGATTCTTTCTCTGCCAAAGCACGAGCGTTTGTCATCGGACGTACGTTGAAGCCTATGATGATAGCATCCGAAGCCGAAGCCAAGAGCACATCCGATTCGGTAATAGCACCCACTCCCTTGTGTATAATCGAGATTTGTATCTCTTCGGTAGAGAGTTTTTGGAATGAATCGGTAAGAGCTTCTACCGAACCATCTACGTCCCCTTTCAAAATGATGTTCAGCTGCTTAAAGTCGCCCAATGCTATACGTCTACCTATCTCATCTAAGGTGATGTGGCGTTGAGTGCGTACTGACTGTTCGCGCTGTAGTTGTGCGCGTTTAGCCACTATCTGTTTAGCTTCTTTTTCGTCTTCAAACACATAGAATTTATCACCCGCCTGCGGAGCGCCGTCTAAGCCCAAAATAGTGATAGGGGTAGAAGGCCCTGCTTCTTTCACTTTCTTGCCGCGCTCATCGTGCATAGCGCGTATTTTGCCCGAGTTAGTACCTGCTAGCACATAGTCTCCTACGTGCAGCGTACCGTTTTCTACCAGTACGGTCGATACATACCCGCGTCCTTTATCAAGAGCCGCTTCCACTACGGTACCGATAGCCGCCTTATTAGGGTTAGCTTTCAGTTCAAGTACCTCAGCTTCTAAAAGCACTTTTTCTAACAATTCTTGTACGCCAATACCTTTCTTAGCCGAAATGTCTTGCGACTGTATCTTACCGCCCCACTCTTCTACTAAAAGGTTCATACCCGCCAAGCGTTCTTTTATCTTGTCAGGGTTAGCGTTAGGTTTATCAATTTTGTTGATAGCAAAGATGATAGGCACACCCGCTGCCTGTGCGTGGCTGATAGCCTCTTTAGTTTGCGGCATCACATCGTCATCGGCAGCTACCACTATAATAGCGATGTCAGTAACCTTAGTACCACGAGCACGCATCGCCGTAAAGGCTTCGTGTCCTGGGGTATCGAGGAAAGTGATGCGTTCACCGCTCTCAAGTCTCACCCCATAAGCACCTATGTGCTGAGTGATACCTCCACTTTCGCCAGCTATCACATTTTCTTTTCGTATATAGTCTAATAGCGAGGTCTTACCGTGGTCTACGTGTCCCATTACCGTTACGATAGGCGCACGAGGTACCAAATCCTCTGGCTTATCTTCTTCTATATGTATAGCCTCTTCAATATTAGCAGTAGCAAATTCTACTTCGAAACCAAACTCGTCAGCCACTATGCTAAGCGTTTCAGCATCAAGGCGTTGGTTCATCGTCACCATAATACCAAGCGTCATACAAGCCCCTATAACCCTATTGATAGGCACATCCATCATCGTAGCCAACTCATTAACGGTTACGAACTCCGTTAGCTTCAAGATTTTCTCTTGTTGTTCTTGTTCTGCGAGTTCTTGTTCTACCTTTTGGCGGTGAGTTTCTCGTTTTTCTTTGCGGTATTTAGCCCCTTTTGATTTGGTAGTCTTGCCTTGTAGGCGTTCGAGGGTTTCGCGTACTTGCTTTTGTACCTCTTCTTCGGTAGGCTCTATTTTAGCGAATATTTTAGCTTTTTTCTCTTTCTTAGCGCTGTCGCCTTTGCCTGCTGCTGCGGCATTAGGCTCATCTTTGCGTATGCGTTTGCGTTTGCGTTTTTCGCTATCGTTAGCAGCGTTAGCAACAGTAGTTGTCTGAGCGTCTTTCTCTTTATCCTTACCTCTACTTCTCTTCTTCTTTTTCTTCTTTTTCTCAAACTGACTGAGGTCAATCTTCTCACCCACTACCTTCGGACCTGTAAGTTTTTGGTACTGAGTTTCAATGATTCCTATAGGAGCTTCGGGGGTGTATTCTTCTTTGTGCTTAAGAGCGTTTTCCTTTTTCTTAGGAGGGGCAACTGACTGAATGAGCGGGTTCTGATACACAGTTTTATTTTTCTGAGCAGCCTGATTGCGGTCTTTTTCCTTATCTTTTTTCTTGTCCTTTTCTTTACCCTCTTTGTGGTCTTTTTTAGCGGACAAATCAGAGGTTGGCGCTTCTTCTTTTTTAGCAGGAGCAGCAGCCGTAGGGGCATCAGTAGCCGTAGGGGTTACTGTCTCTGCAGGAGTAGGTGCCGGTGCAGCCACCGCTGGTTTCTCAGCAGCACTTTTACCACCATCTAAGTCTATTTTGCCCACAGGCTTCAGACCCGCTAAGTGTCCTTTGGCTTTAATAACCTCTCGTTCTTGCTGACGGCGTTTCTCTTGGTTCTCCTTCTCTTGCTCTATACGTATTGCCTCACGCTCTTTCCGTTTGTCTTCTACTATTTCTTTAGAAACGGCGCGCTTACTCTTATCTGCACTAAATTTGTTTAAAAGGAATTGATACGCCTCTTCTGAAATCTTAGTGTTAGGACTGGCATCAATCTCAATATTCTTATGCTTCTTGAGTTCTTCTGCTGCCGTACTCAAAGAGATGTTCACATCCTTCAAAACCTTGCTTATTCTTATTGTTTTTCCCTCGCTCATATATTTTTTTTAATAATTATCAATGATCAATTGCTAATCGTCAATTGTTTTCGCCCCCTTGTGTGAGACTTCAAAACAGGCAACCCTCTGCCCATCTCGCAATATTATTCAAATTCTTCAGCCAATACACGTTGTATTTCCTTTACAGTTTCCTCTTCAAGGTCAGTACGCGTCATTAGCTCTTCAGGGGTAAGCTCCAATACACTCTTAGCAGTGTCAAGCCCTGCATTGTGCAATTGCTCTATTATCCACCCCTCTATTTCATCGTCAAACTCAGTGAGTTCTATATCCTCATCGGTAATCCCTTCGCGATACACATCTATCTCATAGCCAGTTAGCTGACTTGCCAAGCGTATATTGTACCCCGACTTACCAATCGCTTTCGATACCTCTTCATTAGGCAAAAACACATCTGCGCGTTTCTCTTCTTCATTAAGGGTAACCGAAGTTACGTGCGCAGGAGCCAAAGCGCGAGTAATAAGCAGCGAAACATTGTTCGTAAACGGAATCACATCTATATTCTCATTGCCCAACTCGCGTACGATACCGTGTATACGAGCCCCGCGTACCCCTACGCAAGCCCCTACAGCATCAATGCGCTCGTCAAACGAATCAACCGCCACTTTAGCCTTTTCACCAGGTATACGCACCACCTTATTCACCGTGATGATACCATCGGCAATCTCAGGAATTTCTTGCTCAAAAAGGCGTTGCAAGAAAATAGGCGAGGTACGCGACATAATAATAGTAGGTTTCGTACTCTTAAGTTCTACCGATTCTATAATACCGCGCACGTGTTCCCCTTTCTTAAAGAAATCCGAAGGGATTTGCTTTTCCTTAGGAAGAATAATCTCATTGCCCTCATCGTCTAATAAGATGATAGCTTTGTGTCTAATATGGTGAATTTCAGCCACTACTATCTGTCCAATAAGGTCTTTAAATCTACGGTAGATAGTCGTGCTGTCGTATTCGTGAATTTTAGAAATCAAGTTTTGGCGTAGTGCCAAGATAGCACGTCTACCAAGGTCATTAATTTTAATTTCTTCTGAAACATCTTCACCTACTTCAAAGTCAGGTTCTATTTTTCTAGCTACCGATAGTGCAATTTCTTGGTTGTCATTGGTCACAGCACCATCTTCTACCACTATGCGGTTTCTGAATATTTGTAGGTCGCCTTTATCGGGGTTAATAATGATGTCGAAATTATCGTCAGAGCCGTATTTCTTTTTTAGGGTATTGCGAAAAACCTCTTCCAAAATAGCCATAAGGGTTTCGCGGTTAATCAGTTTGTCATCTTTAAACTCCGAGAAAGATTCGATTAATTCAAGACTATTCATATACGTTCAATTAAAATTTAATGATTACTTTAGCTTCTTTTATATCTGATAAGGCAAAAGAATGTTCTTTTTTCACTGTTATTTTGCCTTTGCCTACAGGTTTAGGCTCACGTGTTTCAGTTTCAAGGGTTACCACTCCGTCTGCTTCGCCTTTTAGCACCCCTTCTTGCACTTTGCCATCGGTAGTGGTTATTTGCACGGTTCTACCCACATTTTTAGCGTACTGACGAGGTAGCACAAAAGGTTCAGTAGCCCCAAACGAAGTTACTTCTAACGAAAAATCAGCCCCTTCAGCATCCAAAGGCGCTTCTACAGCCCTACTTAAGGCGATACAATCGTCAATTCCCACCCCGTTATCGCCGTCAATTACCACGGTGATAGCGTTGTCAGCCGACACTTTTAGGTCAGTGAGAAACAGCGTCGGAGTAGCTTCTAAGGCTTTGTCTACTAAGGCTTTAACTTGGTCTTTAAAATTCATTTTCTATAAAAAGAGGGGACTCAAACGTCCCCTCCAACAGTTAAAATTCGGTGCAAAGATACGAAGTTTTTTTGAAATAACAAGAAAAAACAGAAAAAAGGTTGCTCGCTATTGCAAGCAACCCTAATTTCTAATGTTAAAATTTTGCTAAAATCGTTAGCATCCCTTACTTTTGCAACACCTTTGAAAGTCAAAGGTGCCTATGCAAAACGGGCAGGTGTTTTGTGATAAATAAAGAGGAAAGTATGAATTTAAAGATACGATTTAGATTCAAACCCGTTTTTATCTTAATACAGATTTCTAAAAAGAAATTCTTGTTTAAAATCAGATATTAACGGGCAGGCAGCGGGAGGTCGCAACTCCTTGCTGCCTTTCTCTTTTTTATATCGCTGCAAAAGTACTACTATTTTTTGAAATACACAAAACTTTTTATTGAGGTGTCTATTTAGCTACATACTAATTGACTTTGGGAAACGGGAGAACCCTCTACAATTCTTTTCATTAATTTGTTAAAGATAGTATCTTTATTTTGTGAGCGATTGATTCTAAAACTATACTCAGCTAAATAGCGGTCTATATTAAACTCTGAAACCCAAGAATATATACCTCGTAATTTGCGACAGCAATATCCATCTTCCCACTTTAAAGAAGCTAGATATTCTTCGCAATCTAAGTCTGTTTTAAAGCGTTCAGTAAACTCTAAGAGGCTTTGTCCCTTAAATAATTCCATAACACATTAATTTTCAAAGTGCAAATATATAAAATTATTTAGACACCTCAATAGATTTTTATTATTGTTTTTTGTAAAAAGAAATAAAGATTATGACAAAAATTACTCTAAAGTTCTTTTTATTTTTACTGCCATTGTTACCTATATGGGGACAAACTCCTGCTACTGTCGTGCATTCTCAGGCAAATCTATACCAAGTGGATAGTTTGCCCTATCGCAGTGAACAGTTGGTTAAGGCTAATAAGGAGGTCATTAAGCGTACGCCTATCAAGACCATTATCAACCTGCGATATTTCACTCGTTCCAAAGATAGAAAGGAGTTCTACTTCACTGATGGGATTACCCTTATCAACCACCCACTACTTACTTGGCGTATCACCCTCAAGGATATCGCCCAAGTGCTACAACGTATTCGTAAGGCACAACAGCAAGGGGCAGTACTTATCCATTGCTACCATGGTGCTGATCGTACTGGGATTATGGTAGCTATGTATCGTATTATCTACCACGGCTGGAGTATCGCCGCAGCTAAAAAAGAAATGCTCCAAGGTACCTATGCCTATCATAGCATCTGGAAAAACTTGGAAGCACTATTTACTGAAGAGACTGTGAAGGAAGTAAGAGAACTTTTAAAGTGAAAAATGAAAAGTGAAAAACTCTAATCCTTTAAGACGCAATAAATTGAGTCTCTACCCTAACGCTGGTTAAGCTAATTCCTAACAAAACTGATTTTTGAAGAGACACAATTTATTGGTTTTTAAAATATTATTGCAATATTTTAGTATTTAAGACTATATTATAAAAATAGTATCAGAGTAGACTTTCAAAAAGAGAAATGAACTTTCCTAACCAATACCCAGCATCTTGTGGTCTTGTATCTAAATCTAAGATGTTTTCTTCTATTTTAGGAAATTCTTTGATATACACCTCCCTTGTCCATTCATATAGACGCGGATTACTTTTTGAACGTATAGCTGTAATTAGGATGTCATATCCATCCTTTTTATTCTCCTTATAAATATCCCGGAAAGTATTGATAACAGTCCTCATATCAGACCAAGAATTAAGAAAAACTCTTACATTTCTACCCTCTATATTCTTATTATAGATAGCCCAAAAATCTCTTTGGTAAGGAGAAGCATTTTCATTATTAGGATCAAGTTTCTTAAACTCTTCTACAAAACCATTTTGTAACAACCATTCATCAATTTTATTAGAAAGTCTTGTTTTACCACTATTACCCTTTCCTTGTAATAATATTACTTTCATATTCTTTAAATTTTTATTCATTCTCTATCTTTGGAACTTTAAATCTGTATACCTCTGGAAAATATTTAGACAATCCCAAATCATTTGTATTGAGTTCTAAATCACTTATAATGATATTATGAGTATTTTTATCTTTTAAAATATTAGCTACTATTTCATCTTTTCCAATATTCCAGTTTTTAAGATATGATTCATATAATTCTGTTTCATACATTTTACCTCCTATTTGTATTCTCTTTGGTAAAATATACCCTTCAAAAAATATAAAATCTCCAAAATCAAGACTATAGTTATAATAATAATCTGTTATACTACATTTAGTGGAAATATAATATTGCGCTGTATCTCTATCTATTCTCAGTATAGTAGGAAAAACTAAATTCGTATACCCTAAATCCTTTTTTTGATAGTTTAACTGATAATTTTTAGATATTCTAATTGTATATAATTCTGTATCTGCATCATATTTTATAGGTTCCATAAATATTGGTTCACTAACAAATTTTACAAATACTTCTTGAGCAATCATTTCTATAGCTTCTTTTATATATTGCATTCTTTCTTGATATTCTTCCGTCTTCTCAAATTCTCCTTTTTTTGTAAACTCTATAAATTCATCTTTTATTTCCTTTTTTATTCTGTCCCAATCTGTTGTTCCTATTAATTCTCTTTTAGTAATAGAACTCATTTTCTTTTTCTGAGTAACTATTTGTGCTGATATATCTGTAAAACAACCTATTAGGATTAATAGTAATAAATATTTTATCTTTTTCATATTCTTTTACTCATTATACCAAATTACTCTTGTAACTTTTCCAACTAATTTGCCTCCGTCATAAGCATATTTTGTCTTCCAATTTCCTTTTCCATCATAAGCATATTTGAATGTATATTCTACAAGTTCATAACCAAGTTGTCCTATTACAGAAATGACATTCCCTTTATCATCATATTTAAGTTCTACTTTATTTCCATCAGAAGACCATTCTGAAAGATTATTATTCTTATCATATTTGTAGTTATATACAAAAACACCTCCTTCCACGAGTTCTTGTATAGTTGCCTTCGTTAGGTTACCCCTTTCATCATATTCAAATCTAAATTCTCCACTTTCATCTTCTTCTCCATAATTTAATGAATAATCTCTAAATTTTTCAATTACAATATTTCCTTTGTTATCATATATGTATTTACTTTCCCAATCTATTTTGTATTCTTTTGACATATAGTCTTCTTTTAGAATATTTTTACCTATAATAATTCCTTTATCATTATACTTATATTCTATTATGGCATCTCCATATTCATCTGATGTTATTCGCCTTATTTCATTTGTTCCTTCATAAGTCATCTTAGCACCTTTATTTGCATATCCGCAATACTTTACATTGCCATTTTCATCAAAATCATAAGGAAATCCATCTTTTACTTGAGCTCTATAGCCTTCCCCTTGTGCATTTATTATATTATATGGGGAGGGTATATCGGGTATAGTCCCTTCAATAGTACTATAGAAATCCTTAAAAGGAACAGAATTAGGATAATGACCTTTAATATTAAACCTTTCCATATCCGATTTCTTATACTGTGCATTCACAAAGGTACTTCCTATTAGAAAGCTAACAACAATTATCAATATATGTTTCATTTATTTAAGTTTTTATATTTTTTATTTCTTGTTTTTATGGTTTTTCTCTTACTATTTTATCAAAATAACTATCTCTGTATGCAAATTTATAAAGATTTACACTATGTTTTGGCACATATACCTTTTTCAAAATTCCTTCTCTAAACGCCCCATTAATAAAAGGTGGTTTTTCTCCTTCAAACGTAATAGTTGTTAATTTTCTACAAGGATTAAAGCAATCTGAGCCAAGTTCTTCAACATTTTTAGGGATAACAAGATCTGACAATTCTTCACAAAAACTAAAGGCTAAAGATTCTATCTTTATCAGACTGTTAGGCAACCTAACAGAAGATAATGAACTACAATCCATAAAAGTCTCTTCTCGTATTACTGTTATTCCTTCAGGTATCTCTATACTTTCTAATTTAGAACATCCTTCAAAAGCTGATTCACCAATATCTATTAATCCTTTAGGAAATACTATAGATACCAATTTCTTTTTACCTGCAAAAGCTATTTTTCCTATAGCTGTAACATTCTTAAGAACTTTGTCTTTTTCCATATTTATAGAAACTGTCTCTTCGTTAAGCCATTTAACAAGCGTTTTTCCATCTTCACTTAGTTCATAATCATTAGGAGAAATATTACTCCCACAACTATTAATAGCCAATACTCCCAGCACTACTATTATTGTCAAAAAAATTCTTTTCATTTCTATTATTTATTTTGATTACTCTATATCAAAAAAAAGCAAACCTACTCACGAAAAAATTTCGTAAGCAGGTTTGCTTATGTCAAAAATTTTGTATACGCGCGTGCGTAAGCTGTGTTAGTTACAGTGCATAATAAGGGCTGGCTGGCTGGCTTGCTGGCTGGCTGGCTTGCTTGCTTGCTTGCTTGCTTGCTGGCTTGCTTGCTGGCTTGCTTGCTTGCTTGCTGGCTTGCTGGCTTGCTTGCTTGCTTGCTTGCTTGCTTGCTTGCTTGCTTGCT
>NZ_KN389984.1:99292-101642 GCF_000213295.2 Capnocytophaga sp. oral taxon 329 str. F0087 | reverse complement strand
CTTGCTTGCTGGCTTGCTGGCTTGCTTGCTTGCTTGCTTGCTTGCTTGCTTGCTTGCTTGCTTGCTTGCTTGGACCCTATCATTTTGTGCTATAAAAATACTATTTTTCATAGTTTCAAGGTTATTTTTTGTTCAGAATTAACCTAATTGACAAGGCAAAATTACAAATAATTTTTTAAATAAACAAAATTTTTTAGAGATTATTTTTTAGCTCTTTTTCTTGTAAAGGTATTTTCTTACTTCATTGGTAGAAATAAAGAAATGTCCGTAACCTTTTTCTGTCAGACCTGAAATAAGTTTCTTGTCTAGTGACCATATTTTATGTTTGTATTGTAAATGAAAGGCAATGAAAGGAATATCGTCTACATATATATCTTTAGTTATTTTTTCTGCTTTTAATAGGTTTGCCTCCGTTATATCCTTAGAAGTAAGAATAACAAACTCTTTTAAAATATTATAGAATTCTGTTTTTTGAGGTATCTATTTAGCTACATACTAATTGACTTTGGAAAACGGGAGAACGTTCTACAATTCTTTTCACTAATTTGTTAAAGATAGTCTCTTTGCTTTGTGAGCGATTGATTCTAAAACTGTATTCCGCTAAATAGCGGTCTATATTAAACTCTGAAACCCAAGAATATATACCTCGTAATTTGCGACAGCAATACCCTTTTTCCCATTTTATGGAAGCTAAGTATTCTTCGCAATCTAAGTCTGTTTTAAAGCGTTCAGTAAACTCTAAGAAACTTTGTCCCTTAAATAATTCCATAATACATTAATTTTCAGAGTGCAAATATATGAAAATACTTTGGCACCTCAAACTTTTTATTTTCTCTTTTGAAAGAAAAGCAGAAAAACATACTATAGCCCCCTCCCCTTTACCTCCGATATACAAACAATACAGGAACGATATAGGAACGATATAGGATAAACAAAAAAAATAGCCAAAGTACAAATATCTACCAATCATCAAAAAAATAGAAAAAAAATAAATTAGAAAAAATTTGGAAGTTATAAAAATAAGTCGTACCTTTACCACGAAATTAATAACTAAAAAATAGAGTCTTATGAAAAACATCTTAGTAACCACCGATTTTTCTGAAAAGTCTATTGCCTCTTTACACGTAGCCATAGGCTTAGCTAAGCAACACAAATCTAAAATATACTTGCTACACGCCATCGAGTTACCTATACGATTGATGACCGAGAGCCAAGTATCTGTGCCCGAAGCGATGTACTTCCTCAACCTCACCAAGCAGCGTTTTGCCGACCTGCATAAAGAGTTAGAAACAGGAGTAGAAATCATCGACTTGGTAGAAACATCGCCACTTCCTGAAGCAGTAGGCGAGATAGTGAAAAAATTCAATATCGACCTTGTGTTTATGGGCTCTAATGGTGCCTCTGGGGCTAAGGAACTATTTATAGGCTCTAATGCCGAAAAGGTAATCCGCTCTGCCACTGTTCCGGTATTGGTTATCAAAAATCCGCACGAAAAACTAAAGATTAAGCACATTATGTTCGGCTGCGATTTCTCTAAGCGTTTCTTAAAACCTTTCGAGAAAGCAGTAGCCTTTGCTAAACTCTTCAACGCCAAGATTGATTTGGTGTATGTCAATACTCCATACCAGTTCCTCACCACTCACGAAATCAATCATCGTATGAAAGAGTTCCTCAGCGAGGCTAACCACGCGCGTCAGCATTTCGAAACCCACGTGTATAATGATATTAGGGTAGAAACCGGTATACTCAACTACGTAAAAGAGAACAAGATAGACCTTATCTGTATGTTCCCTAACGGGCGTAAAGGTATCGCACACTTCTTCAATGGCAGTATCAGTAGCGACCTCGTTAACCACTCCGATACCCCTGTACTTACTATCAAGTTAGAAAAGTAAACATCTTTACTTTTTAATAGGTTTTTACATTATCTTTGCCAAAGGTTATAGCACAACGCCCTATAAACTTTTGGCAAAGTTTTTTTGTGCGCACTGCTCCCTAAAACCCAGCAATGATTGCTACCTCCGATACTTTTTTATTTGTTTTATCTATAAATAAACACTACCTTTGCCCCGATTTTATAACAATTTTATGAAAATAAGAAATGCCTTTTTCTTACTATTTTCAGTTTTTGCAGTAAAATCTTTTGCACAAGCAGTAGAGCAGCAGAAAGATAGTGTACAAAATTTGGATGAAGTAGTAGTTTCGGCTCAACAAATATTAGGTAGTAAATTCCAAGCACGCAACCGAACGGGTTCAGCATATTATATTTCCCCCAAAGAAATCCAAAAAATGGGGTATACCGACATTAACCGTATGCTAAAAGCCGTACCGGGGGTAAATGTATATGAAG
>NZ_KN389984.1:83097-98868 GCF_000213295.2 Capnocytophaga sp. oral taxon 329 str. F0087 | reverse complement strand
ATGTATATGAAGAAGACGGCTACGGGCTGCGCCCTAATATCAGTTTGCGAGGCACTAAGGCTGAACGAAGTGAGAAAATCACCCTAATGGAAGACGGCATTTTAGCCTCTCCTGCCCCTTATTCAGCTCCTGCTGCTTACTATTTCCCCAATGCGGCTCGTATGCAAGCGGTAGAAGTGGTTAAAGGTAGTAGTCAAGTGCAATATGGTCCTTTTACTACCGGAGGGGCTATCAATATGGTTTCAACAGCCATTCCTACTAAGTTTTTAGCAAAGCTAAACGCTACCTATGGCACTAATAACACCCTAAAAAGTCATATTAATATAGGTGATCAAAAGAAATATTTTGGCTATATGGTAGAATACCTACGCTACCAGTCTGATGGCTTCAAACATTTTGAAAACAAACAATACGCAGGCTTCAAGCGCAATGATTTAGTAGCTAAATTCAGAGTGAATACTGCTAAAACCGAAGGTGCCAATCACTCTTTCGAACTCAAAGCGGGTTATGCCGACGAAGATTCCAACGAAACCTATGTAGGGCTTACCAAAGCCGACTTTGCCCGAACGCCTTTCCTGCGTTATGTAGGCTCTCAAAAAGACCAACTCACTACTCGTCATTACCAATGGGTGGGCACCTATCTACTTCAATTCTCACCTCGTCTAAAATTTACTACAAATTTCTATTACAATACCTTTTTCCGCAATTGGTATAAACTCGAATCAGTAAAATATGGCACTTCGGCCAGCGAAAAGCGCACTATAGGGCAAATCCTCGCTGACCCCGAAACTAATGCCCCTTATTTCGATATACTTTCAGGCAAAACTGATAGCCGCGTATTCTATAACGATTACGAGCGGCTGAAGGACAACCCTGGTCTTTCTTTGCGGGCTAACTACCGCAATTATTTCTCTCGTGGGGTACAGACCAAAGCCGAATACAAAGCGATATGGGGTAATTGCTATTTAGACAACGAATGGGGGCTGCGCTATCACACCGATGAGGAAGACCGCAACCAGTGGGACGACCTCTACGCTATGAAAAACCAGCAAATGCAATTGCTTTGGAAAGGCGTACAAGGCAGTCAAGCCAACAAGATAACCCGTGCCAATGCCTTAGCGGCTTATTGGCTTTCTAAGGTGAGTTATAAAAAGCTAACTGTAACAGCAGGCTTGCGTTTCGAGCATATCGAGTTGTTAGAAAAAGACTATACCACTGCCGACACCCGCCGTACAGGACAAAAACGTATCGAAACTGGCAATATCGCCAACGCAGTAATTCCTAGTTTAGGGCTGCACTATAACCTCAGCGCTAGTTTATCGGCTTTTGCGGGCGTACATAAAGGCTTTTCACCTCCTGGGGTAAGCAAAGAAAAGCGCGTAATGGACAGAAATGGCAATATCACCCTGCTCACCGAAAACCAAAAGCCCGAAAGTAGCATCAATATCGAAGCTGGCTTGCGCATTAATAAACAGCAGTTTAAAACAGAATTAATAGGCTTTTACAATAACTACAGCAATATGCTGGGTAGCGACCTTGCGGCTATGGGCGGCACAGGAACGCTTGAGCAGTTCAACGTGGGTGAGGCTATTGTAAAAGGGGCTGAATTCATCGCACAATACCAGCCGTTCCCTGATGATGCTCCTCTAAAAACTCCCTTACAGCTTTCCTATACTTTCACCGATACCGAAATGAAAAACTCTTTCGAGAGCAACTCTTGGGGGCGAGTAGTGGCAGGCGATGAGATACCCTATATCAACCGCCATACGCTTAACCTAAGCATAGGAGCTACTTATAGCCGTTATGAGCTAAACATAGGTATTCGTTATAGTGGTGCTGTACGTACTGAACCCGGTCAGGGACTTATAGCTGAGCGCCAAAAAATACCCGCTTACACTATATTCGATGCTTCTGCAAAAGCCAAAATCAACAACTCTCTTACCCTAACAGTAAATACTATCAACCTCACTAATAAAACTTACTTAGTATCACGCCACCCATCAGGTTTGCGCGCAGGGCATCCGTTTGGTATTTTTGGTGGTATCATTTACAAAGTCAATTAACGATGAACAAACACTTATACATACTCCTTTTTTTCCTCGTAAGCCTATCTGCTAACGCCCAAACCTTTACCCTCAAAGGAACGGTAAAAGAAGCCAATGGCACTCCGCTCTTGGGGGCTACTGTGGTAGTAAAAGAATCGCATATAGGCACGAGCTCCGATATCGAGGGGCATTTCAGCATCAAGGCACAAGTAGGGCAAACGCTTGAGGTCAGCTATGTCGGAATGAAAACCCAACGCTTCAAAATCAAAGGGGAGAGCCTGCAAATCGTTCTCAAAGAAGAAGCGCAAGCCTTAGAGGGGGTAGTAGTTACGGGCTATCAGAAAATTCAAAACCGTGTATTTACAGGAGCTGCAGCTTCGGTGAAGATGGATAATATCAAAATGGAAGGCGTTGCCGATATATCGCGTATGCTCGAAGGGCGTGTAGCAGGGCTTTCTATCCAAAATGTAACGGGGTCTTTTGGCTCGGCACCGCGCATCAACATTCGTGGGGGGGCTTCTATCATAGGCAATGTACAGCCGCTTTGGGTAATCGATGGGGCTATCTATGAAGATTTAGTACCTCTAAGCCTCGACCAATTGGTTTCAGGTGATGCTGTTACCTTAGTAAGCTCTGCTATCGCCGGACTCAACGCTACTGATATAGACGATATACAAGTGCTCAAAGACGCGTCGGCTACCTCTATGTATGGTGCGCGTGCCCTCAATGGAGTTATTGTCATCACTACCAAATCGGGCAAACGCGATACCCCTAACCGCATTACTTATAGCTACGAACAGAGTTTTCGCACCATCCCTTCGTATAAAGACTTCGACCTGCTAAACTCTCAAGAAACGATGTCGCTCCTGCAAGAGATGAACAGCAAAGGCTATTTCAACCTGCAAAACACTCTCTACGGCAGGCGCAGTGGTATCTACTACCAATGGTATAAGGGGGTGAGTACCATTAACCCTAGTACCGGCAATTACTACTACCCCAATACGCCTGCGGCTCAGGCTGCTTTTATGAAAGAACGCGAATATGCCAATACCGATTGGTTCAAACATCTTTTTTCTATCAACCCCATACGCAGCCACACTATTACATTTAGTGGTGGGGGTAAAAACAGTACGAGTTATGCTTCGTTAGGCTATTATCACGATAGCGGCTGGACGATTACCGATAATGTAAAGCGTATCACCGCCAACCTCAAAAACACGTTCTATATCAACGACCAACTAAAAACTACCTTTACTGCAGTGGGCAACCTGCGCAGTCAGAAAGCCCCAGGTACCTTTGCACAACGCAAAAATACGGCAGTAGGTGCTTTCGAACGCGATTTCGACATCAACCCCTTTTCCTATGCTTTAGGCACTTCACGCACCTTACGACCTAAAGATGCCAACGGCAATTTAGAGTACTACCGCAACAACTGGGCGCCTTTCAATATTTTGGAGGAATACCGCAACAACTATATGAAGATTGATGTACTCGACTTCAAAATACAAGCCGAAGCCTCTTACAAGCTCAATCCGCACTTAGAGGCTACAGCCTTGGTATCGGCGCGCCAAGCACAAACACAATCTTCGCACTACATCACCGAAAAGTCTAATGTAGTAAGGGCTTTTCGTGCTAACGAAACACCTCAGGTAGCCAATGATAATATCTATTTGCTCAAAAATAAGGATAATCCTTTAGCACCTCCGCAAATAGCGCTTACCAATGGGGGTATTTTCAATAAAACTGAAACCTCTCTCAAAAGCTATATGGGGCGATTTGCTGTTGATTATCATCGTACTTTGCACGAGCACCACGACCTCAAAGCCTTTGGTTTTGCTGAAATCCGCTATGCCGACCGCACCGTTACGCCTTTCCAAGGCTATGGTATTCAGTACGACCGAGGCAATCAGGTGTTTACCAATCCGCTTATCTTTCAAAAGCTCCTCAATGAGGGCAATAACTACTTTTCTCTTACCGAAAAGTACGACCGAGGCATTACCTTTTCGGGCAGTGCCACTTATGGGTATAAGGGTAGATATATTGCCAATGCGGTACTGAACTACGAGGGGGCTAATACGGCCGGTCGTGGCACGCGCTCTCGTTGGTTACCTACGTGGAACGTGGGTGTGAAATGGAATATAGACCGCGAACCTTTTTTCAACAGCAAAAACATCAGTACCCTTGCCCTGAGAGCCAGCTATGGGCTTACTGCCAAGATGAACGAACAAGCGATAAACTCTTATAGTGTATTCCAAAACTATGTGCAAAACCACTATCGTTTTAGCGACAGAGAGAACGCTTTGCGTTTGCTACACTTAGAAAACCGCGACCTGACTTGGGAGAAGATGTACGAACTGAACCTCGGTATTGATGCGGGCTTTTTTGATAATCGCATCAGTATGTCGGTAGATATTTATCAGCGCAATTCATTCGACCTTATCGACCTAATTCGCACCTCGGGTATAGGTGGCGAGTACTACAAATACGCCAACTTTGGCGATATGCGCACTCGCGGTATAGAACTCTCTCTGAATACCAAAAACATACAGCAGAAAGATTTCCAATGGGCAACTACCCTCTCGTTCAGCTATATGAACCAAAAGATTACCCGTTTGCTCAACACCCCCAACACTTTCGATATGGTGTCGGGTACAGGGCGCGGCAATATTGTGGGTTATCCTAAAGGGTCTTTGTTTTCGTTCAACTATCAAGGGGTGAACCACCAAGGCTTACCTACTTTCGATTTTGGGTTATATCCTATGAACAACCGTGCCAATGCTAATGTGGTAGGCGCTGATTTTCTTGACACTCAGTACTCTAAATCTTACCTTATCTATCACGGCTCGGTAGAACCCAATGTTATTGCAGGGCTCTCTAATACCTTTACTTATAAAAATTGGGAAGCCTCTTTCTTTATCTCGGCTCAAGCGGGTAACAAAATCCGTCTCAACCCTACTTTTGATCCCGCTTTCGGCGATTTGAATGTCTTTTCTAAAGAATATTACAACCGCTGGCTGCACCCTTACGACGAACTCCGTACCGAAGTGCCCGCATTGCCTTCACAGAGTCTTATCAACCTCATTGGTAAAGAGAATATAGAGCACGCTTATAATACTTACAACTACTCTCAAAACCGTGTAGCCGATGGTAGCTTTGTGCGTATGAAGAGTATTTCAGTAGGCTATCGTGTACCCAAAAGCACCTTAGAGCACTATGGCATTAGCAGCCTTATTGTGCGAGCGCAAGCCACCAATCCGTTTCTTATCTATGCCGATAGCAAGCTCAACGGTCAAGACCCTGAGTATTACAAGTCTGGGGGCGTATCATTGCCTACCCCAAAACAATACACCCTATCATTCCAAATAGGTTTTTAGCCAATTAGCAGATGAATAGAATGAAATATTTAATTTACATAACCTCTTTGTTACTACTAAGTTGCAATTACTTAGACAAAGACCCCGATGCCTCTCTGAATGTCCCCCTCGATTCGGAAGAGAAAATAGCCGAGCTCCTCACTGGCGCTTACCCCGATGCGAGCTATTTCCCCTTTCTCGAAACGCGTACCGATAATGTAGCCGAACGCGAAAATGGTGTACATACCCGTTTGAATGAAGCGATGTACCGCTGGGAAGACGAAGACCAAGAAGACCTCGATGCGCCTTTGTTCTATTGGAATAGTTGCTACCGAGGCATTGCGCAAGCCAATAAAGCCTTAGAGTTATTGGCGCGTTACCCCAAAACCGAACGTGTAAAAGCACTCTATGGCGAGGCTTTCTTGCTCAGGGCTTATCTGCACTTTATGCTTGTGAATATTTGGGCAGAGCCCTACAAAGGCGAAGCCTCTAAAAATGATATGGGGATTCCCTATCTCACTACACCCGAGAAAAACGCTTTGGTGCAGTACAGCAGAGGTACAGTGTATGAGGTCTATCAGAAGATAGAAACAGACCTCAAGTTGGGTATAACTTTAGTAAGTGATGCTTATTATGCCAAACCTAAGTTTCATTTCAATAAGCGGGCTGCTTATGCCTTTGCTTCTCGCTTCTACCTATTTAAAGGCGAATGGCAAACCGTGATAGACTATGCTAACTATGTACTTACGCAACCTAAAACGCAGTTGCGCCACTGGAAAACAGCGTATTATGATGTATACGCTTTCAATAACCGCCCTTATCTCTACCAGCGTTATACCCAGCCCGAGGAAGAAGCCAACCTACTGATTACTACCGTACAATCGCGGTGGGCAAGAGAGCTACCTACAGCTAAGTACGGCTTTACCACCCAACTGATGAGCAATAGTGCTGCCTACTACACACCTGCTACCTCGCCTACTCCTGTGTATAATGGTATGTATATAGCCAAGTTTGATGAGCTGTCGCTATTTGGCAGTACCGGCAGCAAGCCTACTGATTTGTATGTATCAAACGTACTACTTACTACCGATGAGGTGATGCTCAACCGTATGGAAGCCTATGCAATGCTCAAAAACTACAATCAACTGCTTTTAGAATACCGCGAATATCAGAAAATAAAGTTCGATAACACTCGCAATATCACTGTTGAAGACCTTATTGCCTCTACCGATGACGATTATCGCAACTACTCGCCTTTCTACGGGCTTAGTATTCGTCAGTTAGGAGCTATCAAGAATATTGCCTTTTTGCGCCAATGGGAGTTTATGCATGAGGGAATGCGCTGGCTAGACATTAGGCGCTTTTACACCCCTGTAAATCGCACAAGCGAGCCCCTACAGAAAGAGGACTTGCGCAAAGTAATACAGCTCCCCATTGAAGCTATCAACCGCGGTTTGCCCGCTAACCCACGATGAAAATGAAAAAAATACTTTTTATATCATTCTTGCTCCTTATAGCAGCCTGCAAGAAAGAGAAACTCTCTACTGAGAGTGTAGTAGATACCGAAACCGCTCAGCAAGCCTATACCGATTTAGACAAGTGGATAGAAACCAATATTACCTTGCCTTATGGCATTGCGGTAGAATACCGTTGGGACAAGAACACTGCCCCTAAGGGCACCTATACCTACCCTCCTGAAGTGACCAAAGTAAAACCGGTACTCGAAACTATCAAATACCTATGGCTCGAACTCTATACCGAGGCGTCTTTAGGAGGTGCTAATTTCTGGAAAGGGAAAGCCCCCCTAAAAATATATCTTTACGGCGGCAAAAACATTGATGGCAACGGACAAGAGCTTATCAATAGCAGCGCGGTAGGTCGTGAGTTTCATTTGTATAACATAAATAATTTCGACCCACGCGATAAGGATAAGGTATATGTGCTGATGCGCATCGTGCATCACCAATTCGCCCGCTTATTAGGCGATGAGATATACCCTTACGACCGTCAGGCGTTTTTAAATATCAGCCAGAAAGACTACCGCGCGAGCTCTAACAAACAGCTGTACGGCTTCCCTAATGACGATACAGCTCTTTATGCCTTGCGTTATTACCCCAAAAAGCGTGATTTGAACAACTGCCATAATGCGCTGCCTTTTCAGTATTTCCAATCGCTTATTCAGTGCCAAGAGGCACACACCCAAGCTGGCATCGACGAAGAGTGCTATTATTGCAACTTTACCCAAAGCACCCCTAATCACTATGGTTTTATTACCTTTCAAGCAATGCTTTCTGCCGAAAGCGACTTTGCCGAGATGATAAGCGTACCCCTTACCAACCTCAATACCCAGATAGAGATAGCCAAAAATATAGCTAAAACCCCTATAGATAGCACTGACGAAGAAGCACAACGAGCAGCCCTATCGTATAATAACCTACTGAAAAAAGAAGCCTTCATAGCCGATTATTTCAACAAGAAAGTAGGATTCAGTCTCAAGCGCCTACAGCTCTTAAGCCTGCAGCGTATCAATCGCTTTAACAACCGATAAAAGCACATTTGTTATCTGAAAATGAATTTTTATATGAAATATCTTCTAACAACAGCACTCATTGCACTCCTTTTGGTTTCTTGCCATAAAGAACAGAATGCTTTTGAGCAATCGCCCTCTGAGCGTATGAAGCAGCAACGTACTGCCTTGCAAAACGAACTCACCGAGGCACCTTACGGGTGGAAAGTGCTCTACTTCCCTCGCACCGATTCATTGCTGTTTGCCACCCCTACCAAAGCTGAAAAACGAAGTGATTCGCGCTATGTAGAAAAACTACTAAACCAAGGTTTTGGTGGTTTCTATTTCCTGATGACTTTTCACAAAGACAATACCGTATCGATACAAGCCGACACGCATAGCCAAACAATACAAACTGCTAAAACTAGCGAGTACAACCTCAGCCAAGAAGCGCAGTTACAGCTGTCGTTCACTACCTACAACTACGTTCACCAACTGGTAAACAATCGCTTTCGTGCGGCTGCCGATTGGCTGTATGTAGGCAAGGACACCTTGCAAAATATAGTTTTTAAAACTGCCTCTTATGCTGACCCTGCACGCGAGTACATCGTATTTGAGAAACTCAAAACAGCTGAAGACAAACAACAGTTCTTGCAAAAAGCCTATAACAACCGAATCTTTTTTGAGCAAATGCAAAACCCTCAAATAGTGATTAAGCGAGGTAGCAAAATCTACTACCAAAGTGATGTATACCTAAAAGGCAATAGCTTTGGGCTCAATACACCTTTCTTAGAGGGCTTTGTCGCTAATAGGTATTACGTATTCGAGTACCGCACCAATCCGCAGGAAGACCCCTCTACGGGTAGATACAGAAGTCAGTTTATAGGGTCGGGCTATGTAGGTACCGAAAAAGGATTGACTTTTAGAGCAGGGCTGCGCTATAGCCATTCGCTCATTTTCTACGACTTTGTAAGACAAGGCAACCGCTTTGTGGCTGAGCACCGCGATAGCAAAGGGATTGCTACAGGCTACATTGCCGAAATCTTTGATAATTAATAGATTGACAAAATGAAATACATAAACAGTATTATTGCGCTTTTGCTGCTTATAGCCTGCAATAGCAAAGAAGAAGACCCCTCTGCTGAGGATTACCAAAAGCTATTCCCTTTCAAAGGAATTGAGAAACCTATGATTAATTATGAAGACCTTGTGCATAAGCAGTGCGACATCGAGCATTATGTGTATCCTACTGCCGAAGCACCACAAGAGGCACGTCAATACACTGTTACCCTCACTTATCAATGTAAGAAAGGCGAAGGCAACAGCCGCGACCCGCGTTACTACGTTTGTTATGTAAATGCTAACAAAGAGCGCGTGGTACTCAGTGCTACCACAACCAAACAAACGCTTACCTTTACCCTCGCATCTGGTTATCCGCTGTATCTCGGCGTGTATGGAGGAGGCGAAAGAGAGTCGCGTGTAAGTGCTCAACTTACCGCTGTAGATAGTCAGGGAGTGGTAAATGTGCCTACCCTACAGTACATAGCTGCTCAAAACACCGACGGCACTGATAATATAACGCCTTATTGCGAATACATAGTTTTACCTTAAGATGATGAAAACAAAACACATACTATCATACATTTCAGTGCTATTGATAACGATAGCTTGCCAAAAAGGTGAAGGCGAAACTGTAGAGACAGCTAATATCTTGCGCCCACAAGCCGATATACCCTACGCTTTCAGCAGGAATGGGCAATCGAGTGTTGATGAGCATACCGTTAGCCTATTGCGCGAACCTTTAGAAGTGATAGAAAGACGCTTATTAGCAGGTAGTATTTCAGACCTTACTTATACCGAAATACTACGTTATTATACCGAAGGTACTTCCTACGTAAAACCTGCTGACGAAATAGCCTCCTCACCTTTAGCAGCTACCGACCAAGTAAGAGAAGATATCCGAAATATCTTTCTCACTGCCAAAAGCATTCCACTACGCGAAGCCCAACAAGGCATTTCGGGCGATGCAGGCAGAAGGATAGGTGAGGCAGAACGCGTGTATGTAGATGAGAAAGGCATCGCCCCTGCTCAGCTGTTCATTCGCGCGATAGATGGGGCACTCTATTTAGATAAAATACTATTGTACCACTTAGACGAGCGTTTTTTCTCTGATGCTGCCCTGCGCCGCGAGCACCAAAATGTAGTCTTACCGGCTGGCGAAAACTACACCCAACTTGAGCACCACTGGGATTTGGCTTATGGGTACTTCTTGCATCTGCAATCGCTTACCCAATCTGATGGGGTAGCTGCCTTAGTTGGTGCGCAACGCAAAATTAACAATGCCTTTGTACAAGGGCGTATAGAGCTAGGGCGCTATCGCTATGAGGCTCTCTATGAGCAGCTGCGCATCATTCGCAAAGAACTCTCGAGAGTGATTGCCATTCGCACTATTCACACCCTTACAGGGGTAAACACTCTTGCCAATTATACCGAATCGCCTAAACAGGCTTTTAAATACCTATCGCAGGGCTATGGCTTTATATACGCTTTGCAATTCACCCGCAAACCCGATGGCTCTCTTTACTTCACTTACAATGAAGTAAAAGCCTTACAAAACCAACTCATAGCGGGTAGTGGTTTATGGAATAGGTCTCGTTTGTTAGCGCCTGCCGAGATAGTAGGTTCGCTTAAAAACATTGCACAACAAATAGCAGAACGTTACGAACTATGATGAAAAATATACTCTTATGCCTCTTTGCAATAGCACTATGCGCCTGCGAAGACAAGAATGACAGCTCTGCCCCTATCAAAGTAGGCACAGATAGCTCTTCGCTTACCGAGCTAACATTGCACCCCCAAAGCAGGCACGACCTTTTGCTATCAGGGGGCAATCATAAGTATACGGTAAACGTAGCCAACAGTCGTTTGGCAAGTGCTTCTATCAGTCAGGATACGCTAAAGATAACAAGTTATCAGGAGCAAGGCACTACCTTTGCCATTATCCACTCTCACGACCAAAGCGCACGCTTAGAGATTAGGGTAATACCTAACGAGCTTAACTTTACGGCTTCGGAAGTAACCCTTGCCCCTACTGACATCAATAAGACCATACGCTTAGGAGGTGGCGATGTAGTGAGCCTGACCTCTACTGACCCTGATGAGATAATAAAAG
Source organism: Capnocytophaga sp. oral taxon 329 str. F0087 (assembly GCF_000213295.2). NCBI lineage: Bacteria > Pseudomonadati > Bacteroidota > Flavobacteriia > Flavobacteriales > Flavobacteriaceae > Capnocytophaga > Capnocytophaga sp. oral taxon 329. The sequence continues at coordinate 87,792 of NZ_KN389984.1, read as the reverse complement.
CTACTTGGCAGGGCAATAATGGCATTATAGAAATTAGAGGCAAAGCTGAAGGAGTAGCAACGCTTACGGCTACCTCAGCGGGGCTCGCCCCAAAAGAACTTAGGGTAAAGGTACGCTGTATAGACGAGAAAGGCTTTCTGAATCAGTTAGGGGTATACCACAATACCAGCAGGTCGCTCAGCCAAGCTATCAACCCAGCGCGTATTGTTAAAAACCCTACCACAGGCACTTTCTTTTCGGGGCGTGCTAACGTTAATGCCCTTAATAATTGGTATTATAAAGTCCCCCCTATTGAGCGCCCTGTAGAAGGCACTCATATCAACCTACTTATTGAGTACAAAAGGTTCGGAGGGGTAGCTACTCGCGAAAACCTTAAGTTTTATGTAGAAGAAGTCCGCACAGCTACCCAAGAAGTAGTCTTGCGCGGTAAAACCCTGAAAATAGTAGTACCTTATTACAATTAGTAATTAATTTTAATTTATATATTTTTTATGAAAAACCTCAGATTTTTAACCGTAGGGCTTGCTTTGATAGCCCTCCTTTTTACAGCTTGTAAAAAAGATGACAATGGTGCTGACGAACAAGCTCCTAAACAACTTACCTTAGAGAAATCGGCAGTAACCGTAAAACTAACTGAAAGCGCTATAGTGCGCATCACTTCAGGCAATGGCGACTATAAAGTAGAGAGTGCTGATAAAAGCATTGCTACTGCTGCTATTGAGCAAACCAATGTGAAAATAACCGCTGTTGCTGAAGGACAAACTACCCTAACAGTAGCTGATGTTAAAGGGCAAAAAGCTACTATAGCTGTAACGATAGAAAGTAACATCGCCCCTAGTGAAAGACTTTCTGTAGAAAATAAGGAGTTAAACCTTGTAAATGGAGAAGATAAAGTAAATAGAATTTTAAATGCTAAAAACAAAGGTGCACGTCTTTCTTTTACTATCACTCCTGCAGGTAGCGTTACCATTACAGTAGAAGACCGCATTGTAAACGGCACTCCAGAGGGTGAAAACCTACGTATAAAAGCCCTTAGTGTAGGTACTGCACAAGTATCTGTAAAAGATAATGCTGATAACCAGACTACTACTTTTAAAGTAATCGTTAGCGCTGCTGAGCTGACAGTAGCTAAAACTGACGCCGAAGTAGAAGCTGAAGCAACTACTGAAATCCGTATTAACACCGGTAACCCTGATTATACTGTTACTTCTTCAGCAGCTACTATAGCTACAGCCGAAGTAAAAGATGGCACTCGTATTAATCACTTAGATACTCCTCACAAAGCTATCTTCATCAAAGGATTAGCTGCTGGTACGGCTACTATCACCCTAAAGGATAGTCAAAATAAAACTATAGCTATCGCTGTAACAGTAAAAGCTAAAAACGATATTTTTGAAGTAGATGGCAGTGGTGTAGTAACACTAAAAGCAGGGGCTACTGCTAAAGGAGCAATCACTATCCCAACAAATGCTACAGCAGTAGGACAAGCTCTTTTTAGATCGAATTTAGCTGTTACTTCTGTAAATTTTAGTAATGTTATTAAAATAGGAGCAAGTGCTTGCTTTGGTACTACTAATCTTACATCAATTACCTTAAACAAAGTAGAAGAAATAGAAGCTACGGCTTTTGCAAATTCAGGACTTACAGAACTTACTTTACCTGCTACCATAAAAACTATAGCACGTACGGCATTTGCGAACTGCAAAGGACTAACAAAAGTAACTGTGAAAGCTACAACTCCTCCTACGGTACAAGCTAATACTTTTAACGGCATTAATGCTAATGCAGTACTTTATGTACCTAAAGGGAAAAAGGCTGACTATGAAGCGCAAGCAAACTGGAAAAGCAAATTCAAAGAAATTAGAGAACTCAATTAATTTGAGTTTAATATAACAACATCATCAACTTTGCCAGAAATTATAGCAATTTCTGGCAAAGTTCTTTTTTATGCATACCTTAGTATATTTTTCTAGTTTTTACTCATTTATTAAACGGGTACACTTCGTTTATCTTTCGCTGATCCTTCGCTGATCCTTCGCTCATCGTATAGTGTAGGTATAGCCAAGATAAAGGGAAGGCGTAAGAGAAAAATTTGCTACTCCCTCTAATTTGCTAATTTGCTAATTCTTCACTACCTTTGCCCTCAAAAACGAATTCAATATAAAGAACAATGAAGAAAAGTATCCTCGCTATTTGCGGCTTAGCGCTCGCTCTTTCAGCTCAAGCGCAAGATAATCATTGGCAGCAACAAGCTGACTACCAGATGAACGTAACGATGAACGTCAAAAACTTTCAGTACAAAGGCGTACAGAAAGTTACCTATATCAACAACTCACCCGACACCCTTACTACGGTGTTTTTTCACCTTTACTTCAACGCTTTCCAACCCAACAGCGAAATGGACGCTAACCTGCAAACCCTACCCGACCCCGACGGACGTATGGCTACTAATATAGGTACGCCCCAACGCCCTATATACGAAAGCAGAATAGCTAAACTCACCCCAGATGAGATTGGCTACCTACGCGTGAAAAAACTCACCCAAGACGGCGTACCTGCTACTATCTCGCACGAAAGTACTATCCTAAAAGTTACGCTACCTACCCCGATACTACCGCATAGCCGTACGGTATTAGGATTAGATTTTGAAGGACAAGTGCCGGTAATGATTCGCCGTGCAGGGCGCAACAGTCCTGATGGAGTAGCCCTCTCTATGGCACAATGGTACCCTAAAATGGTAGCTTACGACCACAAAGGTTGGCATACTACCGAGTACTTAGGTCGTGAGTTTTACGGCGTATGGGGTAACTTCGACGTGAAAATCACCCTCGACAAGACTTACCTTGTAGGCGCTTCAGGGGTACTGCAAAACCCTAACGAAATAGGTTTTGGCTATGAAGATAAGGGCGTGAAAGTACCTACCAGCAAGTCGTCTACTAAAACGTGGCACTTCATCGCAGAGCGCGTACACGATTTCACTTGGGCTGCCGACCCTCAGTACGTGCACGACAAGCACCAATTGGCTGACGGCAAGACCATTCACTTTATCTACAAAAAGTATAAAGACACTTGGAAACAGATACAAGAGCCAATGCTTAAGGTTTTCGACTATTACAACCAACTCATAGGCAAATACCCTTGGCCTCAGTATTCATTTATTCAAGGGGGTGATGGCGGTATGGAATACGCTATGTGTACCCTTATGGTGGGCAACGAAAAGTACGAACGCTTAGTAGGCACCGCAGCGCACGAACTCGCACACGCATGGTTTCAGCACCTACTCGCCACCGATGAGGCTGCCTACCCTTGGATGGACGAAGGTTTTACCTCGTACATAGAATACCTTGCCGAGCATCAAATATTAAAGACCAAAAAGACAGCTAACCCTTTCGACAGTGCTTATAAGGGATATTTTGGCTTGGTAAAATCAGGCTTCCAAGAGCCTACTATCACTCACTCTGACCGTTTTGCAACTAACTACGCTTACTCAGTAACGGCTTACTACAAAGGGCTGCTATTCCTTACTCAGTTAGATTACCTAATGGGCAATGAGGCGCTACAGAAAACACTCAAACGCTATTACAACGAGTACGCTTTTAAAAACCCAACGCCTAATGATTTTATACGTATAGCCGAAAAAGTATCGGGTATGCAGCTACAGTGGTTCCTCAACGAATTTATGGAGACCGACCATACTGCCGACTATGCTATCAGCAAGGTAGAGGGCAAAGGCAATAAAACAGAGGTAACCCTTAAACGCGTGGGCAGGCTGCCGCTTTCTATCGACCTTTGGGTAACCGACAAGGCAGACAACATACGCTATGTATACGTACCTTTGCGAATGACTTATGCCGAGAAGCCTAACACCTATCCAGCGTATCCGCGTACTGTATTGCCTGCTTGGGGCTGGGGCAATCCTACCTATACCTTTACACTTGATATGCCTTTAGAAGACATAAAGAGCATCACCCTCGACCCCGAAAACAAAAGCGTAGATACAGACAAAGAAAACAATAGTTTTAGTAAGTAATTAATTATTAGTAGTTAGTTAGTACCCCTTCTAACGACTAAAGACTAACGACTAATACCTAAATTTGTATAATTCAAAATAATATCCGACCTTTGCACCCTAAAATGCTAATAAGAGGTTATAGATAGTGTTATGCTAAATACAAATCAATACTTTACATTACAACAAGCCTCATTGTGGGCAACGGAATATATAGGGAAGAATGTTACTTCCTCAAATATTTCGTATTTAGTACAGTACGGTAAAGTAAAGAAATTTGAAAACGATGGCATCACTCAAATAGATAAAGAAGAACTTAAAGCCTATTATGATACATTGAGTGGAAATCGCGCCTCAGAGTGGAAAGAAAAATTAGGCGATGACCTCAACTGGAGTCTGTCGTTTGAGCAATATAAAGAAGCAGAAACTACTAAACACGTACACCGCTTGCACCCTTACAAAGGAAAATTTATTCCGCAGTTAGTAGAATACTTTTTGGATTCCCATACCGATGCTTTCAAAAAAGAAGTCTTTTTTAAAGCAGGAGATATAATTCTCGACCCTTTTTCAGGGAGTGGTACTACTATGGTACAAGCTTCAGAGCTGGGTATGCACGCTATAGGAGTAGATGTGTCGGCTTTCAATGCGCTGATAGGCAATGCTAAGGTAGGGCATTACGACTTGGT
>NZ_KN389984.1:43998-83072 GCF_000213295.2 Capnocytophaga sp. oral taxon 329 str. F0087 | reverse complement strand
GATGTGTATAATGAAACGCACCGCATTACCCAAGCCTTAAAGAAGTTTTTAGCAGAAAAACACATACTTGCTTTTGACGCTGAACTCACTGAAGCACTCAATAATTTCAATAAAGAGTACTTCCCCGTGCCCGACTATAAATACCGCTTACAGCGCAAAGAGATAGATGGCAAAGTATACGGGGCTGAGAAAGAGCAACAGTTCTTACCTATTTATCAGGGTCTCATAGAAAAGTATCACATTCAGCTAAAACAAGCTAAAGCCGATACATTCTTAGACAAGTGGTATATACAGCACGTGCGCGAGGAGATAGATTTTGTGTTTAACCTTATTAAACAGATAGCTAATCCCGCTACCAAGCGTATTATTACTCTTATATTGAGCCGTACCATTCGCAGTTGTCGTGCTACCTCTCACGCCGATTTAGCCACGCTGATAGAACCAGTAACTACCACTTACTATTGTGCCAAACATGGTAAAATGTGCAAACCTTTATTTTTTATATTGAAATGGTGGGAGACCTACACCAAAGATACTATCAAGCGTTTGCAACAATTTAAAGAATTGCGTACTAATACCTACCAAAAGTGTTTACAAGGCGATAGTCGTACTATTGACATCTTTGAGGCATTAGAGCATAAGAACCCTGAGTTTGCTGCTTTGGCAAGAAAGCAGAAGGTAAAAGGTATTTTCTCATCGCCCCCTTATGTAGGGCTGATTGATTATCACGAGCAACACGCCTATGCTTACGACCTTTTTGGTTTTGAGCGCAATGACGATAAAGAGATAGGCCCCCTTTACAAAGGACAAGGGCAGGAAGCCAAACTTATGTATGTAGCCGGTATTGCTGAGGTGCTTACCAATAGCAAACGTTTTTTAGCCGATGATTACGATGTATTTTTGGTAGCCAATGATAAGTACGGCTTATACCCTGAAATAGCCGAGCGAGCAGGAATGTGCATTGTAAATCAATACAAACGCCCTGTACTCAATCGTACCGAAAAAGACAAAAACGCATATGCTGAGATTATATTTCATTTGAAAGAAAAAGATAAAAACATAGAGATATGACTGAAGAATATAAAGAACCTATTTTTGATGGAGATTATGATCAGGATGATTTAGAAGATAACTCTTCTTCAATAGAATATGACATATTTGTTTCTCCAAACGATTTTAATGTAAAAACACTCTTTGACTTTATAGAATCTAGAGTCTTTAAGATACCTAATTTTCAAAGAAATTACGTTTGGGATATTAAAAGAGCTTCTAAGTTGATAGAGTCTCTTTTGATAGGAATTCCTATTCCTCAAATATTTCTTTTTGAGGAAAAGAAAAATAATTTCTTAGTTATTGATGGTCAACAAAGATTAATGACTATTTACTATTTCATTAAAAAAAGATTTCCTAAAAAAGAAAAACGCATCAAGTTGAGAAAAATATTTGATGAGAAAGGAAGTATTCCTGACAATATACTATCGGACAATGACTATTTTACAGATTTTACACTAAATTTACCCGAACAGATTCCTAACAAACCTAATAAATTTAATAAGAAAAATTATTCAACATTAGAAGAATCAGATAAAACCTCTTTTAATCTAAAAACAATTCGACACACAGTGATTAAATCATCAGCTTCTGGCGAAGAGGGTAATAATGTAGTTTTTGAAATTTTCAATAGACTTAATACAGGAGGCGTTAATTTAAAGCCTCAAGAAATAAGAACAAGCCTGTATCATTCTAACTTCTATGAATTATTGTATAAGTTGAATCTGAAAGATGAGTGGAGGAAATTATTATCAACAGAAACTCCAGACATTAATATGAAGGAGGTTGAAATACTTTTACGTGGTTTTGCAATGCTTATAGATAGAGAAAACTATAAACCAAGTATGACAAAATTCTTAAATGGTTTTTCTTTTAAAGCGAAAAAAAATAGTGACGAAGAAAATAAATTGTTAGAAAATATATTTAACTATTTTATTTTACATATAAATTCTTTGGGAGATAGTAAAATCTTTTGGACAAGTAACAACAGATTTAATATTTCTGTCTATGAAGCTGTTTTTACTACTTTATGTGAAAACGCCTATAAAGAAAAGGATGCTTCTAAAATTTCACATACAGAGAAAGAAAAAATAGAGTCTTTAAAAAAAGATGAAGAGTTTATAAAAGCATATTCTCAAAGAACTACAAGTGTAGATAACACACAAAAAAGAAGTGAAATTGCTAAAAGAATATTATTAGGTAATGGATGAGAACAAGACCTCAGTTGATATATTATGGGAAGAAATCACTTCTATTCAAAAAATATTGGAGGAAGCAAAAGAAGGTTCTTCTTTGAATGATTATAATAAAACAATAAGAAAGGTTTTGTTATTATCTTGTGCTAGTTTTTTTGAAGTAGAAATGACCAAAATGCTTAAAAGATATGTAAGAAAAGTTTCTAATAATGATGAAAAACTAGTTAATTTTCTAGAAAAACAAGCTATTAATCAAAAATATCACACACTTTTTAGGTGGGGAGAACCAAATAATCCTGATGGACACTATGGTGAAAAAAAGGAAGGTATAAACCAGTTCACAGGTCTTTTTGGTAAAAAATTTAAAGATTTAGTTGAAAATGAAATTGAGAACAATGAGGAATTTAAAAATGGTAAAGCTTGTTTTATAGAGATAGGACATATTAGAAATATATTAGCTCATAATGATTTTGCTTCATATCTTTTTTATGAAAATAAAACACCAGAAGATATATTTAATTTGTATACAAAAGCAAAATGCTTTATACCAAAAATTGAAGAATTACTAAATATGAAAGAAGATGCTGACCCCACAACAAATAGCTAATGTAGAAAACACACTTAGGCATAGTCTTAGGACAAAGTTTCAGCACTATAACCCTGAGCCTGCGGTAATGCCTTTCCATACACGCTTATTGGGTAAAGACCGTATGGCATTGTTTTCGTTTATTCATTCTTTGAATACTAATTTTGGCACGAGCATTTTTGAGCCTGTGGCTAAATCATTAGCTGAATCTCGGTTTAAGGTTGCTAAACTACAAGCGGTAGCAGGTGATAAGATAAGTGAAAAAGCACAACGGGTTATTCAAGATATTATGGATAATCTTACTGTAAATGGTAAACCTAATAAGATAAATGAAATAGAAGCTATTAGGGCAGTTTGTCAGGAAGGAAAGATGAACACGGTAAAACCTACCAAAGTAGATGTGTGGTTAGAAAGTCATTCAGATGAACTTTTCTTATTTGATATTAAAACAGCTAAACCTAACAAAGGAGGCTTTAAGGAGTTTAAACGCACTTTATTAGAATGGATAGGCTGTGTGTTAGCTGAAAACCCTAACAGAAAAATACATACCCTTATTGCTATACCTTACAATCCGTATGAGCCTAAGCCCTATTCACGTTGGACGATGGCGGGAATGTTAGATTTAGATAACGAGCTAAAAGTAGCCCAAGAGTTTTGGAATTTTCTCGCAGGAGAGAATGCCTATCAGGGTTTATTAGATTGCTTTGAACGTGTAGGTATAGAGCTACACGATGAAATAGATGAATACTTTAAAAAATTCAATAAATTATAAACTCAATTAAAATGCTAATAATAAAAAATCTCCACGCTGGTGTGGATGGCAAAGAAATCCTTAAGGGGATTGACTTAGAAATAAAAGCAGGTGAAGTGCACGCCATTATGGGACCGAATGGAGCGGGCAAATCAACGCTCTCTTCGGTAATTTCAGGTAATGAAAACTTCGAGGTAACAGAGGGCGATATACTGCTAAACGGCGAGAGTCTGTTAGAAGATGCCCCTGAAGAGCGCGCTCATAAAGGTATCTTTATGTCTTTTCAATATCCTGTAGAAATCCCTGGTATATCGGTAACTAACTTTATCAAAACAGCTATCAATGAGAGTCGAAAAGCACAAGGGCTACCCGATATGCCTGCTGCTGAGCTTCTCAAAAAAATACGCGAGAAAGCAGCCCTTCTAGAAATCAATCCTGATTTCCTTTCACGCTCTCTCAATCAAGGGTTTTCAGGCGGTGAGAAGAAACGCAACGAAATCTTCCAAATGGCAATGCTCGAGCCTAAAGTAGCTATTCTTGACGAAACCGACTCTGGACTCGACATCGATGCCCTCCGCATTGTTGCCAATGGGGTAAACAAACTCAAAAATGAAAATAACGCTGTACTTGTGATTACCCACTACCAGCGCCTTTTAGACTATATCGTCCCTGATTATGTACACGTGCTTTCTGATGGTAAAATCGTAAAAACAGGCGACAAAAACCTCGCCTTAGAATTGGAAGCAAAAGGCTATGATTGGCTGAAATAATTAGCAAATTAGTATGGTAATTACTGATTACATAAAAAGCTCAACAAACCCTTTGTTGCCTGAGGCGTTTCAGTTCTTAAAAAGAAAAGACATCTTTGCTATCAACTATAAACATAAGCAAATAGGCATATGCAATAAGTCAGAAGGATTTTCTCTCTACACTTTTGAAAAAGAACTGCTTTGGGAAATCAATAAACCTATTGTGGGAGCTTTATTAGCGATAGAACGCCAGCAAATTTGGCTTGCCCAGCGCCACGATGCTGAACACATCACCATATGGGTGTATGACCTACAAGGGAAGGCTTTGGCGTCTATGCCTATGGACGACGAAATCTACGATGCTAATATAGAGCTGAAAGCATTGCCTAATAATAAGGTGGTTATCACTTTCTATGGCGGACAAGATGGTTGTATGAGCTATCTGCTATCTTTTGAAAACGAAAAACTAAAAGTAGCCAAACAATTGCCTAATGATGTAGATTTCTGCTGTATGCTCAATGAAAAAGAAGCTGTATTCACCAATTTCTACGAGGCAGAGCTTTATGTAATGAGTTATCCATCGCTAAAAACGCTCAAAAAGCACCATTTCTCCGAGGATTGGGGAGCCGTAGCACAACCTTTCAAAGGTGACAAAATACTAATTACTGATATGTATTGCAATCGGCATTACATTTTTGATGTCAGTACCCTCACAGTGGAAGACGAAATCATTTTCAAAGGTTTTGAACCTTATAAAGATGAGGTAGAAGAGTTTTTAGTAAGTGATATCGACGAACTCCACTACCACAACGGTCAGCTGATAGCCTCCTATATGGAAGTAGATAGTGAACGCAATGCCATATACCATTGGCTCATTAGTAAATTAGAATATTAGCCAATGGCTCATTAGCAAATTGACAGCCTGTGTGGCTCGCACTAAAAGATTAAGAAGATGAATTTAAAAGAAAAATGGGTTACTGCCTTCGAAGCATTCCCACATAAAGACGATATACTAAAAGACATTCGCAAGGAAGCCCTTAGTTTCTTTGCCGAAAAAGGCTTCCCTCATAAGAAGATAGAAGCGTGGAAATACACCTCGCTGAGCAAATTGCAAGCTACAGACTACAGCTTGTGGCAGCCCGTAAATGAAAAAGCAACCCTTTCAGCAGAAGTGCTACACGAATACAGTATCAAAGATTGTTACTCTCTGGTATTTGTAAATGGCTTTTATTGTGCTGAAATGTCGAGCAAAGAGATAGCAGGCGTTACCATTACCCCTCTGTTAGAGGCTTTGCACAAAGGTGGGGAGGCGTTTATCAGCAAATATTTTAATACAACTACCGAGAAAGGCGATGTATTTACAGCCCTTAACACCGCTTTTGCCTCTGAGGGGATATATATAGAAGTCCCTAAGGGGAAAGTAGTAGATAAGCCTATACAATTGCTGTATTTCAACGACAGGGGAGAAACCACTTGCTATCAGCCACGCAATATTATTGCCGTAGGCGAAAATGCACAGCTAAAAGTAATTGAGGTACATCAAAACGTATCAAATACCGCTACGGCTATTCTTACCAATGCTGTTACTGAAATATTTGTAGCCAAAGAGGCTTTCCTCGACTATTACAAATTGCAAAACGACCGCTTAACAGCTTCTCTGATTGATAATACCTATATTTCGCAAGAGGCAAACAGTCACGCTAGTGTGCATACTTTCTCGTTTGGCGGAGAACTTACCCGCAATAACTTGAACTTCTATCACCAAGGGGAACATTTAGAATCTACCCTTAAAGGGTTAAGCATTTTGCAAGGAAGTCAGCACACTGACCACTATACATTGGTAAACCACGCTTATCCTAATTGTGAAAGTCATCAGGATTACAAAAGTATTGTAAGTGATGAGGCTACCAATGTGTTCAACGGCAAGATAATGGTAGAGCAAATTGCACAGAAAACGAATGCTTATCAGCAAAACGACAATATTCTCCTTTCTGACAAGGCAACCGTATACACCAAGCCTCAGTTAGAAATCTTTGCTGATGATGTGAAGTGTTCGCACGGGTGTACGGTAGGTTCGCTTAGTGCAGATTCTTTATTCTATCTGCAAACACGCGGAATAGGCAAAAAAGAAGCCTCTGCCCTACTCACCTATGCTTTTGCTAACACGGTATTAGAAAGTGTAAAAATACCAGTTCTTTCAGCCTATATCAATCGTATTATTGCTGAAAAATTAGGCGTAACAGTTGATTTTTAAAGAAGATAGTATTTATAAAAACAAGAAAGGCTGCCCAAAATAGGACAGCCTTTTTTATTTAGTTCTTATTATTCCTTATAAACGTGTATGGCATCTGCTTGATGCATCGGAGTAACAGTAATATCCGTAATTTGAATTTTGTCGGGCAGATTGACGATATAGGCGATAGTGTCGGCGATATCTTCGGCATATAGGGGCGTAATGCCTTTGTATACATTATCCGCTTTCTGCTGGTCGCCTTTGAAACGCACCTTGCTGAAATTGGTCTCTACCAACCCTGGTTTTACGTTGGTTACCTTTATATTTTTGTCCATTAGCTCTATGCGCATCGCATCGCTGAGGGCTCTTACGGCAAACTTGGTCGCGCAATAAATACTGCCATTAGGGTAAGCAATCTCACCCGCTACTGAACCAACATTCACTATTGTGCCTACCTTATCAGTGGCAAGCATCAGCGGAATTACACTATTAGCAATATAAGTAAACCCTTTGATATTGGTATCAACCATCTGGTCTATATCTTCTATGGCGTAGGTATGGAGGTGTTGTAAGCCTATTGCTAAACCTGCATTATTGATAAGCATATTTATTTGTCGCCATTTTTCGGGTAAAGACTGAATATTTTTCGCCACCTCTTGGTAGTTTCTCACATCGAAAGCTAAGGTAATGACCTCTATCGCGTGTTCTTTTTCGAGTTGGGTTTTCAGTTCTGTCAATACCTTAGCCCTACGAGCGCAGAGAATAAGGTTTACGCCCATTTGTGCCAATTTTTCGGCTACAGCTTTACCTATCCCACTGCTGGCGCCCGAGATAAAAGCGATTTTTCCTTTGATACGATTTGTTTCCATTGTTTAAAAATAAATAATTATGCTACAAAGATAATATTTTTTTGTGATTTAGCAAATTACTATTATTTTTGCAGAAAAACTAAATTAGGTAATTTGAAAAATGAAGAGTTTAGAAAATAAAATTCCACCCGCCGTAGTATGGCTTGTTTGTGCACTGATAATGAAGAGTATTGCTTATGTATTACCATTTGTAGCATTACCTCACCTACCTATAGTAGCCGTAGTAATAGCTTTGATAGGCATAGGGGCTGGGATTGCAGGCGTTTGGAGTTTCTATAAAGCAAGGACTACTATCAATCCTCTTGAGCCATCGCAAGCCACTCATTTTGTTTCAGAAGGAATATACAAACTAAGCCGTAATCCTATGTATGTAGGATTGGCCTGCTGTCTTATATCTTGGGCTATATGGTTATCTTATCTTGTACCTTGGTTAGGAGTTGTATTATTTATAGCTTATATGACTCGTTTTCAAATTATTCCAGAAGAACGTGTGCTAAGGCAGAAATTTGGTGATGAATACCAAAACTATTGCCTAAAAGTACGGAGATGGTTGTGATGTTATATAAAAATAAGGCCTTATTTTTTAGCAGTTAGCCTCATTTTCTTTGCCTCGAAGATAAGTACTGCAGCTGCTACCGATACATTCATAGAGTCTATTACGCCTTCCATCGGGATAATGATATTCTGAGTGCTATTTTTAAGCCATTCTTGGGTAAGTCCCTCATCTTCGGTACCTACCACTATAGCAGTGTTCTTTTCGGCAAAAGGCACTTCATAGTAGGGTTTAGAAGCAGAAAGTGCCGCACAATAGATATTAAAATCTTTCTTTTTTAGATAGTCTATTACCTCAGTAGTACTGCCCACAGCTATCGGTACCGTAAATACACACCCCACACTGGCGCGTATGATATTAGGATTGTATAAATCAGTTTTTGGATTAGCTATAATAACCCCTTCTATATTAGCTGCATCAGCAGTGCGCAGCATAGCCCCTATATTGCCAGGCTTCTCAGGAGCTTCGGCTACTAATAATATAGAACGTTCTCTAAGAGCTAGGGCTTCTAAAGTATGAGGGGGCGTCTTAGCTACTGCAATAAGCCCTTCTGTAGAACTGCGGTAACTAAGTCTTTCATATACCTCTTTGCTCAGACGTATTACCTCTATAGGTTTTCGATAGAGCGCTAATAACTGTTGCAAGGCTTCTTCTTTAAAAATTTCAGGCTGAAATAGCAATGTTTCTATATCATAACCACCTTGTATAGCTAATCGTACCTCTCGTGCGCCCTCTATTACACATAAGCCTTCTTTCTTACGCATACGTGCTTTTTCGCTTAAAGCAAATATTTTCTTTATAAGAGGGTTTTGGGTGCTACTGATTTCTTTCATTATTACTATTGTTTTGAAAATAAAAAATGAGGCTATCTATTAGTGGACAGCCTCAGTTTGTATCATTTATCCATAAGCACTCGGCTCTTTAGTAGCTCTGGCTTATTTTTAGTGTAGGCTTCAAGCCAAACTTTCAACTCCTCTACTTCATATGGGAGCAATCTGTCAATTCCTTTTTGTAGCTCTTTGTAAAATAGGTTAGGGTCAAAGCTCACTTTTGATAAAATCATCTTCGTATACTCAAACATTGCGCGTTTCATAACTTTATCTTTTTAGAATTTCACTGTACAAATGTAGTCATTCTAAATATATTATGCAAGTATTACACTGTTAATCTTCTGTTAAAAGTCGTAACTATTTCACAATCAAATCATACTCTAAGCGCGCTTGTATACCTCGTTGATTACTAATGTGTTTTATTTGTTGATACACTTGATAAGCCTCTCTACCCAACTCTTGTTGTAGGCTTTCATTCTTCAGTCTTAATCCGTAGCGGAGTAGTAATTTTTTCATATCCATTTTGTAATGTGGATATGACACAACGCGGTAATTCTCCAACCCGTTCTCTTTAGCAGCATAAGCTATAGCATCATTTAGCGACCCGAGTTCATCTACTAAGCCTTTGGCAAGAGCTTCTTTACCACTCCATACCCTTCCTTGGGCTATAGAGTCTATTTCGGCTACTGTCTTTCCGCGCCCCTCAGCTACTCTGCTTAAGAATACTTTGTATATCTGCTCTACCGATTCAGTCATCTCTTTCACAAAATGTTCTGAAGGCTTCTGGAAATAACTATACTGCAATGCGTTAGGGTGAGTACTAACTGTTTCTGCATTCACTCCCCAGTTTTTCGCTAATACACTAGCATTAGGAAGAGCACCAAACACCCCTATAGAGCCTGTAATACTTCCTGCTTCTGCAAAAATACGCTCCGCATTGCAGGCTATATAATAGCCACCTGAGGCTGCATAGTTGCCCATTGATACATATACTTTCTTTTGTTTTCTGGCAAGGGCTATCTCGCGGTGCATTAACTCTGAAGCCAAAGCATCACCCCCAGGTGAGTTGATGCGCAATACGATAGCTTTTATCTCTTTATCCTTTACAGCCTTACGAAGCGCAGCTATAATAGTTTCGTGTCCTACAATACCTTGGTTGCCTTCTCCCTGCATTATCTCACCATTAGCATAAATCACAGCTATCTTATCTTTCTCTTTGCTCACCTTACCTTTTAGCACGCTTTCGGCATAGTCTTCTATACCAATAAAGTTCACATCATCTATCTCTTTCTTCCCTACCTTTTCGCAAAGTATTTTCTCAAACTCATCTCTGAAAAGCACCCCATCTATCAATCCGTTTTGTTGAGCAAGCTCAGCCGTACGCCCATCTACATTCGTAGCTATTTCATTAAGCTTCTCCACTGATAAATTTCTGCTCTTAGCAATATCAGTTACCAACACATTCCACATAGCATTGAGTAACTCTGTAGTTTGTAGTCGGTTGTTATCACTCATTTTGTTTTCTAGGAAAGGTTCAACAGCACTCTTGTACTTGCCATGTCGTATCACCTCCATCCGAAGTCCCGTTTTTTCTTGTAAATCTTTGTAGAAAAAGATTTCAGAAGAGAGCCCTCGCAAGTTTACATTCCCTAACTGACTGATATATACTTTGTCTGCTACACTTTGTAAATAGTAGTCTAATTGTGATATTTCATCATTATACGCCAAAACAAACTTACCTGAAGCCTTAAAATCCTCTAAAGCACGGCGTAACTCTTGGGCAAATGCTATCCCACTAAGGTTGCCTGCACTCTTTAGGCTAATCCCTTTAATATGAGGGTCTGTTTTAGCTATTTCTATAGCTTGTAGAACAGAATTAAGCCCGTTAAACGATTCTGAGGTATAGTTAAAATCCTCAAAATACACCTGCTCCGAAAAGTCTGTTAGTGGCTCCTGAAAGTCTAATTCTAACACTGTATTATCTTCTACAGTTATTTCCTCTCCTTTTGAAGCTCCTACTGAACTCATCATCACTGAAATAGCGATGAGGAATAAGATAAAGAATACTCCTAAAGAGATAAAGAAACCTAAAATCGTAGCTAATAATATTTTAAAAAAGTTCATAAGCTAAAGTATTTTAAAATGTTGTTTTTCTGTTTCTTATGATAGCAGTTATTTGTGCTCGTGCAAACCGCATTCTTTCTTGCTGTTGCTTTCCCACCACCAGCGCCCTGCTCTGAAGTCTTCACCTTCTTTTATCGCACGAGTGCAAGGGGCGCAACCTATGCTCACAAATCCTTTGTCGTGTAGTACATTATAAGGTATATTGTGCTGCTTGATAAAGGCCTGAGTCTCTTCAAAAGTCCAATGCAACAAAGGGTTATATTTGTATAGCTGATAGGTATCATCCCACTCTAATATAGGCAAATCTTTGCGTGCATTCGATTGCTCTGCACGTAAGCCTGTTACCCATACTTTCTTGCCCGCAAGAGCCCTACTAAGAGGTTCTACTTTGCGTATGTGGCAACACTCTTTGCGCAAGTCTACCGATTTGTAAAAAGATAGGGGACCATTGTCATTTACATACTTTTCAATAGCTTGTGTATTAGGATAGTACGGAGTGATATGTGTATTATAACGTTCATCAGTACTTTCCCATACCGAATAGGTCTCATTGAAAAGTCGCCCTGTATCAAGGGTGAAAATGCTAATCGGAATGTGGTTATCAAGAATTAAATGGGTAATAACTTGGTCTTCCAGTCCAAAACTGGTAGAGAATACTATCTCACCAGCAAAGCGTTCAGCCAAGAAAGCCAACCCCTCTACCTCATTTTTCTCTAATAAACTGTTGTATAGTGATGTTAATTCGTCTTTTAAGTTCATCTTATTTGCTAATCTTCTTTAAATGTCAAATATGGCATAACCTCTTTCATAGGCACTTTTACCTCGAAAGCCGCATCCATATATGAAGCTATCTCAAAAGGCTCATAAAATAGTATCAAGTAATCTGCCGATATACCCATACTCTTCGGAAGATGAAAACCATTACCGTCAAAGCCAAATCCTTTGTCATCAAGAACTTCAATTACTGAGGCTTCTTGTGTTTGTTTGAAATATTTCTCAGCTATAGCAGTTACTTTAGCCTCATCAGTAAAAAGATTTTCATTGGTGATAACCTCTCCATTATCCAAAGCAAAATGAGTGAACACCTTACTTTGTACAGCATTAGCCCCTCCTGTGAAAGAATAACGATTAGACACTAAGGTTAACATTTTAGAGTTCTGCCACATAATACTATCGCTGAGGATAAGCTCATATGCCGGAATTTCAGGAAAGTGTTCGTGTATATTGTTATAGTCACTCATAAAATTCTCCAAAGCTTTTTCTATACTGATATCAACTTGTAGCGTATCGTCGTCATTGCTTAACAAAAAGTTAGCTACTTGAATTTCAATCTCTTTGTTGAAGTTTCGGGCAAACTCACTATTACCTTTGCAGTGCAGATAGTTCAAACTGACTGATAGACAGTCGTCCTCACAGTCGTCTGTACTGCGCTCAATAGTTACCTCTTCAAAACGCAGTTTGCTAAAATATCGGTACAAGAAATACCCGCTTATCAGCAAGAATAAAACAGCACATAATATACCGAGTTTTTTTACACTACTCTTTTTCATAAATCTTTTCCAATATTTATTTTATGATTTTTTTCTTTATTTCTTCCTCCTATGCCTGCTACATATATATTCCTACACACTATAGCCGAAAGGTTCACTTTCTGATCGTTTACCAGCACAGTCATCGAGTTGTCAAAAGGTTCTTTACTAATGATTTCTATTTCATTTTCTAAAGCAATACCTACCTTGTTAAGGTACACCAAAAACTCTTTTGAAGTGTTTTTAACCGCTATACATACCCCTTTATCACCATCATTTAGTTCGCTTAATAGGGTTTTAATAGTAGTACTAAAAACCCCTTGCTCATTAGGAATAGGGTCTCCGTGAGGGTCTCTTTCAGGAAAGCCGAGAAAGGCATCAAGTCGAGAGATAAGCTTGTCAGATTGTATATGTTCCAGCTCTTCTGCTATTTCGTGCACCTCATCCCAAGAGAAGTTGAGTTTTTCTACTAAGAAAACCTCCCAAAGGCGATGTTTCCTCACTATTTGTATAGCTTTTTGTGTTCCTTTTGGAGTAAGCGTTACCCCTTGGTACTTCCTATAGTTTATTAACCCTTTATCTGACAACTTTTTTAGCATATCAGTCACCGATGAAGCCTTAGTATAGAGCAAATCAGCTATAGCAGTGGTTGTAACCTCTGTTTTGCGTTCATCGTAAAGGAGAAAAATAGTTTTTAAATAATTTTCTTCAGATAAGGTCATATTTATAAGTAGGTTTTATAAGAAAAACCGCCACGAAGGCGGTTCCGCTCTATCTTGTTTTATTTTCCGTTTTCGAGCTCAGTAAAAAGAGCTTTCAGCTCAGTAGCATCATGCGGACTTAATTTCCCTGCTAATACTAAGCTCAGCTGTCGGCGCTGCAAGGCCTCTTTATAACGTTCTTTTTCTAAAGCCGTTTCAGGAACAAGCTCAGGTATCTTCACCGGTCTACCATTCTCATCTACCGCTACAAATGAGTAGATAGCTTCAGTAGCTTTAATGCGCTCACCAAACATATTCTCCATCCACACATCTATATACACCTCCATTGAGGTAGAAAAAGCGCGCGAGATGGCTGCCTCCACTGTCACTACACTTCCTACCCTAATACTGTGGGTAAAGGCTACGTGGTTTACTGATACAGTTACAGTTGCACGATTAGAGTGCCTTTGCGAGGCAATACTAGCAGCTCTGTCCATACGAGCTAATAATTCACCACCAAACATAGCTTTTAGGTGATTGGTTTCACCAGGCAGTACCAAATCTGTCATTATGGTACGTGAGTCTGAAGGGGTCTTTTTAGGCGTCATTTTGTTATTCATTTTATTGGGTTAGTATCCAGCCACCGTCAAGTTTTTTCTCTTCTTTAGCTTCTTTTATTTCTTTTTGCATCAGTTTAGCCTCATCCATACTATCAAAACCACCATAACTTACCTGATACAATCCTTTAGCGTTGAGGCCTAACACATAAGCATTTTTATAGCCTAACTTTTGTAGCTGTCTAGCACGTACTTGTGCATTCTTCTCTTCTTTGAAAGCCCCT
The DNA here is from genome assembly GCF_000213295.2 of Capnocytophaga sp. oral taxon 329 str. F0087. Taxonomy (NCBI): domain Bacteria; kingdom Pseudomonadati; phylum Bacteroidota; class Flavobacteriia; order Flavobacteriales; family Flavobacteriaceae; genus Capnocytophaga; species Capnocytophaga sp. oral taxon 329. Next base: position 69,060 of record NZ_KN389984.1, on the reverse strand, counting down.
GCTATTACTTGGTATTTCTTAGCCGCTAAGACAGCATTATTCATCTTGCCCCCTGCTGAACTACCTCCAGAAGCATTGCTACCTCCCGTTTGAGTAGGGGTACTAGCTACTTCTCCACCATTAGCTTTTTTATCTTTTTCAGGCTTACCATTAGTGGTCTCAGTCTTATCTTTTTCAGGTTTATTGTCTTTGCTCTTCACCTTTTCAGCTTGCAGTGCTACCGTAGGCATAGTGATAGGTGGCGTAAAAATCCCTGCTTCACTCAGTTTTTGGTTCAAACGTTCTTGCACAAGGCTATCGGTTACCACAAACTGGTTATCAGTGGTACCATCTGCTACTACCTTCTCATTGAAAAGTCGATAAGCACCATAAGCCAAAATAATAAGACCCACTGCTGCTACTGCCGAATACTTAATATAAGGGCGTAGTTTGAAAGGTTTCATCTCTTTCGGGTCTTTTGCCGCTTTAGGGGCTTTTTCTTTTTTGGCTTTCTTAGGGGCTTCTGCCGGAGTAGGTACCACCGGAGTCACTTGGCTAATCGGACTCTCTATTGCAGTAGGCAACTCCTCTTCTGGCGGAAGAGTATGTGAAGTGTTTAGTGTAGGTTTTATCTGATTTTCACTTATTTGCAAATCTGATGCAGGCACTTCGTGAGGTATAAAAGGAGCCATACCAAACGAATCAGTTAGATAATTCACATCATCTACAGGCGTAAATGATATACGCCCCTCGCCTATCTGGCGTAGTGTGCCTATCTTGTCTAACACCAAAGGCTGATCTTGCTGAAGAATGCGTTTCCACCCTTCTACAGCTAAATTTACGTAATCCTCTACAAGGTTATAATCTATCCCCGATTGTTCTGACACGTATTTTATAAGCAAACCGTCATTAGAATTGAGGCTAGGATTAAAAGTGAGTTCACGCTTCGGTGGGTCGAATGTTTTATCATCGCCCATCGTAGCTGATTTTCTATTAGAAATAAAGGCCCCAAATTTAGGAATAATCACACATTGGTGCTTGTAGAGCAATTCTTCTATGTAAACGTTTAGGTCTTTCATAAGTCAAACAACTTAAACTAAGTGGTCTTGCCAAGAATCGAACTTGGATCTAAAGTTTAGGAAACTTCTATTCTATCCGTTGAACTACAAGACCTACAATAGCATATTTTTTGCAAAAGTACAAAAATAATGATAAGTAACAAATTTTATTTATAAAATCACTCCTATATAGTTCTCTGGAGTTATCTGTTTTAGTTCTGCTTTTACCGTCTCATTAACTTCTAAAGTATCAATAAAATGGCCAATAGTTTCAGCAGTGATAGCCTCATTAGTACGCGTAAGTCCTTTTAAGGCTTCATACGGATTAGGATAGCCCTCACGGCGCAACACGGTCTGTATAGCCTCAGCAACTACTGCCCAGTGGTCTTGTAGGTCATTGCGTATAGCAGCCTCATTTAGCAACAGTTTGTTCAGCCCTTTTAAGGTAGATTGCAAAGCGATAAGGGTATGTCCAAAAGGTACTCCTACATTGCGTAGCACAGTGCTATCAGTTAAATCGCGTTGTAGGCGCGAAATAGGCAACTTAGCAGCCAAATGCTCAAAAAGGGCATTCGCTATACCTAAATTCCCCTCTGAATTTTCAAAATCAATAGGATTTACCTTATGAGGCATAGCCGATGAGCCTACTTCTCCTGCTTTTATCTTCTGTTTGAAGTAATCCATCGAAATATATGTCCATATATCGCGATTTAGGTCGATAAGTATCGTATTAATGCGCTTAAGGGCATCAAAAAGAGCCGCTAAATGGTCATAATGCTCAATTTGAGTAGTGGGAAATGAGTGATGCAATCCCAACACTTTTTCTACAAAGTGCGTACCAAAGACCTTCCAATCGATAGAAGGATAGGCAACTTTATGAGCGTTGTAGTTACCTGTAGCCCCCCCGAATTTAGCAGCATAAGGCACAGCTCTCAAACTTTGTAGTTGCGCTTCTATACGAGTAACAAACACCTGAAACTCTTTGCCTAAGCGAGTGGGTGAAGCCGGCTGACCGTGAGTGCGTGCCAGCAGCGGAATATCCTTCCACTCGGCTACTAATTGTTGCAGTTTATCTATAAGAGACTGTATTTCAGTGTAATATACAGAATTCATCGCTTCTTTGATGCTGAGTGGTATAGCTGTGTTGTTAATATCTTGCGAAGTAAGCCCAAAATGGATAAACTCTTTGTATTTTTCTAATTGCAGATAGTCAAACGCTTCTTTTATGAAATACTCTACTGCTTTCACATCGTGATTGGTAGTACGCTCTATCTCCTTCACTTTCTGTGCTTCTGCAGTTGTAAAATTTTGATAGAGTTTCCTAAGTGCCTCATATTTTTCTTTAGGAAAATCTGTGAGTTGCGGCAAAGGAAGCTCACAAAGTGCAATAAAGTATTCTACTTCCACACGCACGCGATAACGAATCAGAGCCTCTTCTGAAAAATAAGGTACTAAAGTTTTTGTTTTATCGGCGTATCTGCCATCAATGGGTGATATTGCTTGTAGCATAATAATTAAATGATTAAAGGTTAATGATATAGCTTATTACTGACGGGTATGTAACAATCGAGTGAGTTTAATGGCAACATCAGTAAAGATTACCTTACCATTGCCGTTGCGCTCTACGTGAAAAATAGCCTCTTCTATCAACTGATATATCTGCTCTATATTATTGCCGTGAACAAATGGTGCGAACTTGCGCAAATCAAAGCTCGGGTCGTTAAATTGAATATATACTAAATCAGTAGCAGTGTAGTTTAGCAAAAACGCTTGCCTAAAAACCTCTACACAATACAGCAAAAATTGCTTTTGTACCTCACGCCCCACGGTATTTACCTCTTCACTCCATTGTAGTAGCCCTTGTATGGCAGCTTTGTTGCCTTTTGCTCTGTAGGCACTCCGCACCCACGCTATAAACCAACGTTCAAATACCGCTTCTTCATTCTCTTTGTTTTGCATTAGCTGCAAGGCTTTGTTATAGTTACCTTGCGAGCGTATAGCTATTTTAGTAGCCTCAGCCTCTGCGACGCCCTTTGCTATAAGTCCCTCTCTGATAGCATTCTCGCTCAATGGAGGGAAGCGCAGTATCTGGCATCTCGACTTAATGGTGTCGAGCAACGCATTCTCATCTTCTACTATCAACAGGAATAAAGTCTTCTCTGCGGGCTCTTCTAACAACTTCAGCAATTTATTAGCCGAATCGACATTCATTTTCTCTGCCATCCAGATAATCATCACTTTATAGCCTCCCTCAAAAGATTTGAGGGCTAATTTATTAGTAATTTCCTTCGCCTCATTCACCCCTATAACAGCTTGTTTTTTCTCTATACCCAAAAAGAGCAACCAATCAAACAGACTGCCATAAGGCTGTTCTTTAATAAAAGTGCGCCATTCATCCATAAACAGTGAACTGACGGGGTCTTTTTTCACTTTATCGTTGGTCGAAGTTGGGAAAGCAAAGTGCAAATCAGGGTGCGCTAATTGAGCACATTGGGCTATGGCTTTAGGGTTGTTTTGGCTAAGTACGAGGGTCGCATAGGCGATTGCCATTGGCAAAGCCCCTTGTCCTTCGCTGGCTACAAACAGCTGAGCGTGAGGTATGCGCCCTGCTTCCACGCTCGCTTTCAAATAGCCTTTGATAGTATCGTATCCTAAAATATCTTTAAAGTCCATCTGCTAATTTACTAATAGGTGATTAGCTTTTTCTTCTCATTCGCATATTCAAAAACTCTACACCTAATGAGAAAGCAATCGCAAAGTACAAATACCCTTTAGGCACAGCTCCCACCTCTTGCCCCGCCAACACGGCTTCTGATAGGTGCATACTTTCAGTTATTAACATAAAACCAATAAGTATCAAAAACGAAAGCGCTAATATCTGAATAGACGGATTTCTATTTACAAATTCACCCACAGGATTAGCAAAAAGCATCATTATACCTACAGAAAGCACCACAGCAGTTATCATTATATAGATAGCTCCTCCCAAACCATTGGTCATACCTACGGCAGTTAAGATACTATCAAGCGAAAAGATAAGGTCTATCAGCAATATCTGAGCAACAACTCCTCCAAACGAAGCGTGCTGCTTGCGTTGTGGGTTATCCGATTCGGTTACGTGTTCTATATGATTCACCTTAGCGTGAATTTCGCGAGTAGACTTGTAGAGCAAGAAGATGCCTCCTGCCAATAAGATAAGGGCTTGTCCGTTAAAATGAGCGCTAAACCACCCCCAATCTACCGAGATAAGAGGATCTTTAAGCTTTATCAATACTGAAATACCCAATAGCAGGGCTATACGCAAAAACATTGCTAAGAAAAGCCCCACACGCGTAGCTTTTTTGCGCTGTTCTTGAGGCAACTTACCTGTAACTATTGAGATAAATATCACGTTGTCAATCCCTAAAACTATTTCTAAGAAAGTAAGGGTAATAAGCGCCACAAGCGCATCTGCCGAAAATAAAAAATCCATAAATTGATTAGCATTTTGAAAGTGCAAAGATAAAAACAATTAGCTAATTAGCAAACTTGTCAATTAACAAACAACCGCTTTTACAAGAAAAACTCTTATAAAAGCGGCTGTTTTTATTAATCAGAAAATTTTATTCAACAAACAATTTATTTTGATATTAGAAAAATACCATTTCGTGAATATCTATATATTGGTTTTGAGAGTTTTTAAAGTAACCTATATATAGTTCGTCTGTTTTAATCGGTTTATCAAACTTAAGAATTAATATACTTGGGTTATATGTTTCTGAATAAATCCCTTGTAGAACATAAGGCTCTGAAGAACTAGCTGAGGCAAAAACCTGCATTTCTTGTATTCTCTTTCCTGGTGTTCTCTGATATATCTTAATACCATTGATAACTGTTTTTTCTGTAAATACTACCTGTACATAAGGTTTTTGATCATCATCTTGTATAGAAGCATCTATCCACCAAGGATTACCCATCACATCACCATCATGCATTTTATAAATATGACCTGATTGGTAATTTGTATAGAAATTATATTTAGAAGGGCTAATATAGCTGCCAGTATAGTTGCGTATTCTTCTAATTTCATTATCACTTGGTACACCATCACTGCTTACATCAATAGTTACTAAAATAGGGGTATCAAGTACTTGATGTGCAGTTCCTGAAGCATCATAAGCCATTAACTTCAAAGGTAGTACATATTTTCCTTTAGTGGTTAAAGTTTCTATGTTTTGCAAAGTGAATGAAATAGTACCTTTAGCTATATTTTTAAAATCAACCTTATTGATAGTTGCTATTATATTATTTGGTGCTAAGGTTTGATTTGTAGTATCAGTTACAAGACCATTATCTCTCACTAATCCTAGTGAAATAGCTGCAGGAATAACATCTGAAGGAGTAACTACCACGCCAACTTCTTTGTCAGTCATATATGTTTTACCATCATCTTTTACAACAGCTTCTTTAAGAATATTACTATTAGCAACTTGGAAAGTAACACCTTTAGGAAATATCTTTACCACAAAAAGGTCTTTTCCACTCATAGTTTTCACATTATCATTATCTGATGCTTTTATTATAAATGGTAAAATCACTTTTTGGCGAAAATCAGATTTATTAGCCACTTTTATTTCAAAAGTAGTGGTGGTAGTACCTGCTGCTATAGTCTTCTCTGCTGTTGTAATTTCAGCTAATGAAGCTTCTCCTAACTCATATCCTATATGTTTATCTTTTACTTTATCATATAGAGTAGCATCATACGCTAAAGACACTTTCACATCTTTAGCAGAAGGTCTAGAAAGTTTAACTTCTATATTACGTGTGCTTTTTTCAGTAATCGTAAAACCTTCTAACGTAAGCATAGGGCTTTCAACTACGCCTGTAGCAGGTAATGCATACTCAAAGCGAGGGTCATAGCCAATACGAGTACGAATATCATCATTAACGATATCGTTATCGATTTGCCAGTTAACATTATCGTTCTTCTGAATGGTAATTTCGTCCTTTTTACAAGCTACCAAAGCTACCATACCAAGAGCAACTATAAAACTATTGGTTATAATTCTTTTCATTGTATTTCTTTTTTTTAAAGAGGCTATGCTTTTCTTTAAAGAATAGCCTCTTTATTGTTAGTATTATTGTTCTGTTTCTAAACCTTCAGCAGGGAATTTCACATTTTCTGTCCATTCTATGCCGTTTTCAAATTCAGTAGCGTCAATATCTTTCACGTAATTACCACCATCTTGTACCCCACTACTATATCTTGAAGTTCCTTTTCTATAGATAGTAGTATTATTATACTTGCTCATATCTTTAAAAGCATCTTTTTTATTGATAGGCAAATACACTACTAGTCCTTTAGCGTCAGGGTCAGCAGGTAAGTAGAGACCATCTACTATTTCAGCATCTGTAAGCACTCGGTTCCATACTCTAAATTCGCGGAAATAACGATCTGCAGAATATGATGTTTGAGTATTCTCAATATTGATACGCATACCAGGAGATACTTTCAAGCTAGGACGTTGATAAGTTTTAATAAGCTTACCATTTACATAAAGTTTTAAATATGAATCCTTATAAGTAAAAGTAATTTGACACCATTTATCCTTAGCTATTTCAGAAGTGAGTGCCCAGTCATCAGGGCTGTCTCCACCACCGTTTTTCACTTGTATTTTTCCTGCATCAATACGAGTATAAGGTAACATTGGGCCTTGGAAAAGCGACATATTTACATTCACACCATTATATGCGTGAAATTCTTTAAATAAGAATAATCCTTGTACAGTAAACTCATCACTTTCAGGTACATTATCAGCTACTTTTACTCCTAAAGCATAACCTTGAGCTATCTTAGCTACAGAGGTTTTGAACGGACGGCTAAGAGTAACAACTACATCTTTATTAGAAAGTATAGGTAGTGAAGCTGAAACGATACGCAAAGGAATAGCGTATTTTACCCCCATAGGATAAGTATCTTCATCCAGCGGACGTACTTTAACTCCTATTTGGGCAGAGGTTTGTCCTGGTTTGATTGTAACTTTCAAAATACCATTGTTAGAAGAGTTGGAAACATTCCCCTCTTCAAATAAAGTGTATTCTGAAGCAGGCAACATCTTATAAGAAGTTGAGTTCTTTTCGTTGTATTCTGCAAAGAAATCAGTAGCTGCTACAGTAATGGTTTCTTCCTTACTTCTTAGGTTAGAGATACGAACCTCAAACTTAGTACTACCTGACTCAGTAGATTTAGGAAAACTAATACTTGCATTATTGTTATTCATATACACAGCCGAAGTATTACCTCTAGTGCTGCTATTATTGTCAGCGTCTAATTTTTTCTGACAAGCGGTTACCCCCATAAGTAGGGCTAATCCAGTTATTTTAACTATATTTTTCATCGTTCTTATCTTTTAAGGGAGAATAATTGTAGGTTCCATTTCTTTATATCCTGAATAATCCTCACGTGGGTTTGCCAAACGGATAGCCTCGCGTGTCCAAGCATAGTGCAAATACTTTCTTTTTATATTATTATCTTTTAGATATTGTTTAAAGAAATTATCACTCTCATTAGTTACTGCATAGTCACTTTGTCCGTGGTAAGCACCTAAGCCCCATACTTTTCCTGCTTTTACATCTTTACCTTTTTGTATCATCACGCGGAAGTTACCAGCTTGATAGTTGGCAGAAGTTGAGTTGTAATAAGGGCCTCCTAACATTGGTGGATGAGAGCCATTCATATTCACTCCATTCACACTATAATCTTGCATAAAGTGCTTATCAAAGTAGATAGCAAAAGCATTATTAGCTATATCTAATGGGGTTTGAGAGTTTCTACCAAATATAGGCGGTACTCCACAAGGCACGTCTGCACAGAAATAATAACGCTTAGTAAGGTAATTAGCTGGCAGATAAGGTTTAAACTCATCTATATACTCTTTTTCTTTAGCGTGATAACCAGCAGTAGAGGCCTCGAAAAGAGCTTTTAAGTTAGCTTGGCGTTCTGCTTGTGTTTTCACTAAATGGTCAGCTCCTACTGGGCCAAAGTATTTAGCCATCTCTTTTACAAAGTTAGCTATATTCTCATAATTATTATCAGAAATCATCAAAGGAGTTCCCTCTCTAGTCACTGAGCCGTGGTCACCACAAGTTTCCCAGTCTACATCATAACCATCAAAATCCATAGCTATAATATAGCGAGCGAGCTCGCGTGCATAAATAGCAGGCCATTGCTCATAACATTCTGGATAAGGATACTTATTGTGGAAGTTCTGATATCCACTTACTCCTTCTTTGGTAGCAGGCAATCCTAAACCTACACCTGGTGTTTGCCAGCACATCAAGATAGCGCTTCCTTTTTTATGGAAAATTTCAATATCTTTTTTGTGATTGTCAGTAAGGGTTTCAGGACGCATATTGGTACCTCCCCATATAGAGATAGCTACTACTGAGTCTGGCACAGCTTGTAACCAACCACGTGCTATTCCTTTTACTGGTTGCCAAGTAGGGCCATCAAACCAGAAGTATACCATAGGCACTTGTCCTCCTGCTTTACCAGTATTAAGCCATGCTTTTTCTTTGTACTCACGTAGTTGTTGCCAATAAGCCTCAAGCGCTTTCTTATTTTCTACAGTGCGTTCTGCTTCAGCTACCCATTTAGCGGCATCACGCTTGTTTATAAGGTCTTCTATAGCTGCTTTTTCAAAGTCATCACGCATCGTCTCAGTCTCTGTCCACTTACTACAAGAAGTAAGAGTAACTGAAAGTGCTAATAGTGTGTATATTATCTTTTTCATAGTATTAAATTATTTTGTCTTTTTATCCCACCACACATTGGTTGCAGCATTATCAGTTCCTCCTAATAACGCTTGTGCAGCTGTAACGTTTTCTCTGTTCAATTCAAATTCTTTTTGAGGGAAAGGATAGCGACGTACACCATATTCTTTTCCTGATGATGATATATTTTGGCTTCCTTTGTTGCTCAAATCAAAAGGTACTCCAAACATTCTTGGGTAGCCAGTGCGTTTCCATTCACTCCAAGACTCAAAACCGTTAGGATAGTTAGCTAAGTACTTCTGAGTAATTATTTGCTCTAGTTTTTCTTCTTCACTACCGCTTGACATCCATTTTTTGTCAATAGTACTAACAGCATTCGCATTGTAAGAAGAGTTCTTAGGGTCTATGTAATTAGCAGGTGAAGCACTTGTATTGTAATAAGCTTGTGCAGCTGAACTAGTAAGACCATTTTCTGTAAATGAAAGTTCTATACCTTTTTTATACAAGTTTTCAGCAGTATCATTAGTATACCAACCTATTAAGGCTGCTTCTGCAAGCAAGAATTGTACTTCTGAAGCGCGTAGCCAATAAGTAGGTGTATTATTCACCACAGTAGGTTCTGAGTATTTCTCATATACAGTAGCATCAGTTATAGGGTTGATACCAGAGCGCACAGCGTAGAAATCAGTTTGATTAGTGCCTGCTGTATTCTTAGTAAAATACTTTTCAGTACGAGGGTCGTTATATCCTACTAAATAAGAGTAAATAGTGGCACCCATTTTTAGCTCTTTATATCCAAGCATAGTTACCAATGAGTGGTGGAAAATATACTTGCTGCTAGTTACTAATTTACCTGCTTGGTCATCATTTTCTATAAGCCCTCCTGTACTAGTAGTTGCTTTAGTGATATATTGTTTCGCCAATGCAGGATCTGCATAACGTACACGCATTGCTAAACGTAGCATTAATGAGTTGCCCAAACGTATCCATTTAGAAGTATCACCACCGTATACAGGGTCATACTCTTCCAATACTTTGTTACTAGCTCCATACTGATTAAGTGTAGTTACCGCTTCATCTAGCTCATGCAAGAAAGAACGATACACTTGTTCTTGGCTATCATATTTAGCTTTTACCTTACCAGGCTCCATATCACTATAAGGTATAGGGCCAAAAAGGTCAGTAGCACGGTGCATACCCATTATTTTCACTATTTGCGCTACAGAGTAAATCGCTTGGCTACTAATATCCTTACTTTCGTACACCAATCTACCATTAACAGTTTTCACATTATGGGTTTGGGTTTTCATCTGAAAATAAGGGTTCATTATCTTAACAAGAGTCGAAAATGTACCATTCAAACGAAAATCTGACAGATAATAGCTGGTTTGGTTATTACCGCCATCCCAGTGGTTACGACCTGGTGAAAAATACCCCACCCAGTTATCTGTACTCATATTCTGAATTACTTGGTAGTCATTGGCAGGCCCAGTACCAGTACCTGTTGGGATAGGAAGACTTACTAACTCAGCAAAATATCCTCCTGACGACATACCGTCTCTACTAGCCTGCTCATCTGTAGGCTGTAGCTGATTGGTATTTACCTCTTCAAAATCCTTAATACAAGAGGTAAAAAACACACTCGATAAAGCTATAATGGCTATATGTTTATTCAATATTTTCATTGTCGTTGTTTTTTTAATTAAAATTGAATTTTCAAACTTGCTCCATAAGTAGCGGCACTAGGAGTCATAAAGAACTCAGTTGCAGCATAAGTACCTACACCAAAAGTAAGTTGCGGGTCAAAAGGAGCTTTGTTATATATCATCCAAAGGTTAGTACCGATAACTCCAAGAGTTACTCTTTTTACTTTATCGCAGAAGTGTTTACCATCTAATGAATAAGAAAGTGATACTTCTTGTAAACGTACGTTAGTAGCGTCATAAGAGTAGTAACCAGGAAGTTTTTTAATGGTGTTATAATACTTTTGAGCATCATATAACTTACCATTTACCATTACCCCTCCAGCATCGCGTGCTTCAGCTGAAGCTTTTGATACACCATAAGCATCAAGATAAGGCTGTGTACCAGAAAGTACAATACCACCAAAACTACCATTGAACAAGAAACTAAAGTCTATATTTCTGAAAGACAATGTATTTCTCCATCCCATTTGGAAATCTGGGGTTGAACGTCCTAATTTTATTTCTTGTGTTTGATCATAATGGTACTGAGCTGCTTCTTCTATAAGTTCGCCATTTTTATTGCGAGATAAAACACCTCTTACTGTTATATCAGACATACTACCACCTTCGCGCAATACGGTGCTACCTTTGCGTACTTCAGTAATATCAAATAATTGTCCTGTAAATGGATTGCGATAACCGCGTACTAGTTCTTTTATCTCATTCACGTTACGAGAATAAGTAAGAGTAGAATTCCAATTCAATTCTTTGTTAAAGAACTCTTTATTATAGTTTACTGATAGTTCTACCCCACGGTTTTCTACATTACCTGCTTGCAAATAGAATGATGAGTAGATAGATGAAGATGATAACTCTTGCTCAAAGAATTGGTTGAAAGTATTTGATTTATACAAAGTCAAATCAACAGACAAAGTATTATCAAAAAGTTTTGTATTCAGACCTGCTTCCCAAGAGGCAGTACGCTCTGCTTTAAATTCTGGATAAGGATATACCTTGTTGGTGGTTAGGCCTGAAGAAGTCAGATTATGGGTAATAGTACCAGGAGTGATACCTGTTTTGCTAATAGGCGAACCTACTTCGGTATATGAACCACGTACTTTCAAATAGTTAATAAATTGTGGTAGTTTTACCATTTGCGAAATAACTCCTGAAAGTCCTACTGATGGATAGAAGAAAGAAGGCTCTGCTGAGTTTACTAGCTGTGATGACCAGTCATTACGGCCTGTAACAGAAAGGTAAAGCATTCCTTTGTAGCCAAGCTCTGCACTACCGAAAACAGCTACATTCTTAGCTCGTGAATAACCTTGTCCTGAACCTCCTATTTGTGGATCGAAGTTTGCAGCTGAAAACAGGTTAGGCAAACGGAAAAGATAACCTCCTGCTGATAAACTTGTGCTGTAACGATCGTTGTAGCTTGAACCTAAGTTAGCAGTAAGTGAGAAATCTTCACCAAAGTTTTTGTTCATATTGAGCATAATATCTGCATATGTTTGCTCATCTTTTGAGTTGCCAATACTGTAATAACCTTTGTCGTGAGGGCCAAACTCTGGTTTCCATCCTACTAAGAAGTTAGTAGTACTTGCATATAATTTTTCTTCTTTTGTACCATAGTCGTTATCCAAACGTACACGTCCTGAGATGTTTAACCAGCTTAAGATTTCGTATTTTAATGAAGCTGACATCATATAACGTTTTTTGTTGTTTAAGAATAACTCACGATTAGCTACCCAATAAGGGTTTTCAGAGAAGTAACTATCTGCTTGTTCTGAATAAGGTTGGTATTTTTCATAGATGCCACGTGCTGGGTTATAACGTTCGTAAGCTTCTACATCTCTGTAGTCTAAACTACGAGGCATCAAGTATAAACCTACTAATGGGTTAAAGTAACCTCCACCTGCTATCATATTACGGTTCCCTTGACGGATAAAGTTACCACTTACATCTAAGTGTAGCTTATCTTTTGCAAATTTAGCAGTATTGCGTACCCCTACATTATAACGATAGTAAGCGTTATTAGGAATAAGGCCTTCTGCTTCAGTTTGAGCAGCCGATACAAAAGTTTGGTTTTGTGCATTACCGGTTGAGAAAGTCACAGAGTTCATCATATTAGTACCAGTATTGAAGAACTTGCGAGGCTCAAATGTAGAAGGTGTAGCTAATTTAGGCCCCCAACTCTTATCTCCTATACTTCCATAAGTATTTTGAAACTCAGGTAGCATTATAGGGGTCATCACCTCTATACTACTTGAGATACTAACCTCTGTTTTTCCTTCCTTACCTTTTTTGGTGTTGATAAGGATAACCCCGTTAGCAGCCTCACTACCATAAAGAGCAGCAGCTGAAGGACCTGTTAGTACGTTGATACTTTCAATATCCTCTGGGTTGAAGTCTGCGATACCTTCACCTCCACCAGGACGGCTCATTGCACCTGCTGAGTCATTTTGTTTGTTATACAATGGCACCCCATCAATCACGTATAACACACCGTTGTTACCATCAATTGACTTAAGACCACGCATTACCACTTTAGTAGCACCACCAACCCCAGCTGAGCTGCGTTGGATATTTACCCCTGCTACTTTACCATTAAGGCTATTCACTACGTTCACATCTTTCACTTTGGTAAGTTCTTCTGATTTTACCTGTTGTACGTTGTAGCTCAACGCCTTTTGCTCACGCTTGATACCAAGGGCAGTTACTACTACCTCACCAAGCTGTTGGGCTTCTTCCTTCAAAACAACGTTTAAAGTAAGTTTACCACTCGACTTATCAACTTTTTTTGACTGCGAAGTGTAGCCTAACGAACTAAATTCAAGTACCTCATTGCCGGCAGCTTGAATTTCGTACTTCCCGTCAAAATCAGTTGAAACACCACGTGTTGTACCTTTAATGACAACACTTACCCCAGGAAGGGGTAATCCATCGTTACCTGTAACTGTACCTGTCACAGATACTTTCGTTTGCGCAAATAGTGCACTACTAAATAGCGCAAAAACGAATAGCAACATTGATATTTTTACCTTCATTACTTTATTGAAATAAATTAATTTTGGGGCAAAGTTAAGATTATTTTAACAACCAACAAAACTTTTTAAAATAAAATTCAAGAATAGTGTATTTTTTAACATTTCGAAATAAGCAAGCCGCTGAATATCAAATTATAAGAAGAAAATATACAATAAAAGAAAAAATTTTAAGGATTTTTAAGTATTCTACCTATGCTATTAATCCTCAAGAACGCTATAATTAGAAAAACACTTCTGTTTTCTATTTATTGAAAAACAAGACGTATTTTTAAATTATTTAAAAAACAAAAGTCTATTTTCTAAGCCACAAATTAGAATGTGCGAGTTTTAGCAAATGTAAAAAATTGCTAATCTGCTAATTGGCTAATTAAAAACGCGTATCCCTTAGCAGTTTCTTTCAAGGCTTCAAAGCGTCCTGAAGCTCCTCCGTGCCCTGCCTCCATATTAGTATCCAAATAGAGAGGATGGTTATCTGTTTTTAGCTCGCGCAGTTTGGCTACCCATTTGGCTGGCTCCCAGTACTGCACTTGCGAGTCGTGTAGCCCAGCCGACACATATATAGCTGGATAGGCTTGCCGACGCACTTGGTCGTAGGGCGAATAAGAAAGCATATACTCGTAATACTCTTTTTCATTAGGATTCCCCCACTCATCATACTCTCCTGTTGTTAAGGGGATACTCTCATCGAGCATAGTAGTCACCACATCCACAAAAGGTACTGAGGCTATTACTGCCTTATAGAGTTCTGGTGCTTCATTAATCACAGCCCCTATCAGCAAGCCTCCTGCTGAACCTCCTTCTGCATAAAGATGCGATGGCGAAGTGTATTGCTGGTCGATAAGGTAACGCGAACAAGCTATAAAATCATCAAACGTATGTTTCTTCTTCAGCAGTTTGCCGTCTTCATACCAATTCCTACCCAAATATTCCCCTCCGCGTATATGTGCTATGGCATAAATAAAACCTCTGTCTAACAAACTCAAGCGCGTAGTAGAAAAATAAGGATTAATAATCACCCCATAAGCACCATAACCATAAAGCAGCAAAGGATTTGCGCCATTTTTCTCAATCGACTTGCGATACACAAGCGAGATAGGCACTTTTGTACCATCAGGGGCGGTAGCCCAAAGCCGTTCTTCTACGTAATTCTCTTTGCAGAAAGTTCCGCCTAATATCTCTTGTTCTTTCAGTACGCGTTGCTCTCCTGTACGCATATTGTACTCTATTATCGAGGCTGGGGTCGCCAGTGATTGATAATTATAGCGCAGCCATTCAGTCTCAAAAGCTACATTCTGAGTAGTATAAGCGGTATAAGTTTCACTCTCAAAAGGTAGGTAATAACATACAGAGCCATCCCAACTGCGTATCTGTATGCGTTCCAAGCCGTTATACACTTCCTCTATTACCAAATATTCTTTAAAAATTTCTATATCGTTAAGTCGCACTTCAGGACGATGGGCAATTACCTCCTGCCAATGTTCTTGCTCGGTAGCTGCTTCAGGAGTGCGCATCAATTTAAAGTTAGTTGCCCCATCTTTATTGGTGAGAATATAAAAAAAGTCTTCGTAATGCGCTATGTCGTATTCAAGCCCTCTTATGCGCGGCTGAAACACTTTAAAACTCTCTTGTGGGGTGTATGCATTAAGAATTTGGTATTCTGAAGTAAGGGTACTCTCACTGCCTATCACTATATATTTACGAGACTTTTCGCGATATACATAGGTGTCAAAAGTATCGTCTTTCTCCCAAAACACTAGTACATCATTTTTAGGGTCTGTGCCCAATGTATGTCGGTATATCTTATACGTACGGAGGGTTTTTGTGTGATTTTTTGCGTAGAAAATGGTGCGGCTGTCAGCTGCCCATACCGCTTGCCCATTAGTGTTTTTTATCTGGTAAGGCAGTACTTCACCTGTGCTAAGGTTCTTAATTTGTAGCGTGTATTGGCGGCGCGACACAGTATCAACTCCATACACCGCCCACTGGTTGTCATCGCTTACGGCAAAGCTATCCAATTGAAAGTAAGGCTTACCTTTAGCCATTGCATTGCAGTCAAATAGCACTTCTTCAGGTGCTTCTAAGGTCTCGCGCTGTCTTAGATAGATAGGGTAATCTTTGCCTACCTCATAGCGAGTGCGATACCAATACCCATTGTAGTAATAAGGCACTGAACTGTCATCTTCTTTTATGCGGGCTTTCATCTCAGCAAAAAGCGTATCTTGCAGCGCTTGGGTATGTGCCGTCTCTGCTTTGTAATAGGCGTTTTCTGCTTCTAAGTAGGCAATCACCTCAGGGTTTTCACGCTCTCGCAGCCAATAGTAATTATCCACGCGCTTGTTGCCAAACTCATTAAATATATGGGGTATTTTCTTCGCTTTTGGGGGGTTCATCAGATTATTAATTCGCTAAATTTAAAAAATCTTGCAATATCAGTGTCGCACTTATTTCATCAATAAGTGCTTTATTTTGTCGTTGTTTTTTCTTAAGCCCACTATCTATCATCGTTTGAAAAGCTATTTTCGAAGTAAAACGCTCATCATACCGATGTATTTTGATAGTGGGGAAACGTTCTTTCAGCTTAGTGAGTAGTTGCTGAATATCAGCTTCTACAGCCGAGTCTTCATTGTTAAGTCGTTTAGGCAATCCTATCACAAAAGCCTCTACCGCTTCTTCAGCTGTATATTTTTCTAAAAACGGAAGCAACTGAGGCGTATCAACTGTAGTAAGCCCCGATGCTATCAGTTTCAAAGGGTCTGTCACCGCTAAGCCTGTCCGTTTTGTACCGTAATCAATAGATAAAATTCTCATAATCCTTTCTGAATATTCCACACCCAATTAAGTGCTATTAGTACCGCAAGTGGTATCCAAACATACCTCTTCTGTAGTATGCGTCCTGCTCTATTATAGGCCTGTTGTAGGGTATTGCGCCACACTAAAGCATCGTACAGCAACCACAAAGTGGTGATGATAAGCCATACTAAAACTACTACCCCCAGCGGATTGGTATATAGTCCTTCTTGCCAACGTCCTGCTATTAGCGCACTTGCCGAACGAGTAGTGCCACAAGACGGACAAGGATAGCCTGTTACTGCTTTTAAAGTGCAAACTGTAAGCCCTACATTATGCGATTGCATAACTTGTTGCCCCAATAGCCACCCCCAAGCCATAGTGCATAGTAGTGCGATAAAAATATAAAAGTTCTTTGTCAATTTGCTAATTTTCTAATGGTAAAGACGGCCTCTAAAGCAATCATCACAAATGAGGGAATAATAATAAACAGGGCTTCGTGATAAGGATATAGACTGGCAGCGGTAGCCAACGGCACTGCTGCTATTACCACCAAAATCAGTCGTACCACCAATGCCCCCATAAAAGCAAATGCCGTATAGGTAGGATGCCAACTATTCACTGCCAAAATAATAGCAAAAAACACGAACGACAACCCGCTATGCACCCCCGCTATTTGTGCTGCACTATAAAAAAGTGCTATCCGTTGTTCATTGATGTAGTAATTGGCAGTGTAGTATAGACCTGCTGCTATAGGCAATAGGGCTATAAGGTATAAAAGTAAGTATTTAAGGCTACGATTCATCGGTCATTTGTTGGGCTTTTCTGATAATGCTGTACATTGCCCCTATCACTCCTACAAGGCTGCACACCACTGTACAGAGCGAGTAGTCGTTAGGTAGTTTGGTATCTAGCCAAACACCAAAAAAACTACAAACAGCTATAGTAATAGCCATTTGTAGTCCTGCTTGTGAGAAGTATATCCACTTATTTAAGTGGTTTTTCGTTGGCATTCTGTTGTTTTTCATTGGTAAAGTTTTTACCGCCTTTCATTGTACAAGTTACGTTAAATACCGCTCCTGGTTCTATTGAAAGTTTGTCTACATACACCTCACCTTCTACCACTGCAGTCGATTTGAGGCTTAGCACACTACTAATTTTGATAGTGCCTGTTACTTTCCCTTCTATATCGGCATTTTCGCATATCACAGTACCGTTTATCACACCGGTTCTGCCCACTACTAATTTGCCAGAAGTCTGAAAAGTACCTTCTACCTCACCATCTATTCTGAAATCAGACTTAGAGTTGATTTCTCCTTTAAACTTAGTTTCTGCAACGATACGGTTGCTACTTCCTGATGTATTTTCTGCTGCCATAGTTTTATTGTCTCTTTCTTTATTAAATATAGCCATTACATTTATATTAAAACACAGCCCCAAAGGTAGAATATTTTTTTTGAAAATGCAAATTTTTTAATTAATTATATTTCTCACAGATTTATAATAAACTGATAATTAGTCTTTTAATCAGCAAATTGACAAATTAGCAAATCAATAAATCACTTTACCCCGTGCATCAGCTTCTTTATAAAAGGGGTAAGCAGTATTATCAGCACCCCTGCCGTAGCGGGCACAATAGTGAATATCAAAAAGAAAGTACTCAAACTGTATTGGCGTGTGATATTTTCTATCTGCCCTCCTACTACGGCTGCCAACTTATGCCCTATGGCTACTGCTAAGTACCACACACCAAACATAAAGGCAATCATCCGCCCAGGAACGAGTTTTGATACGTACGAAAGTCCAACAGGCGATAAGCATAACTCACCCATAGTGTTAAACATATAGGCAAAGAAGAGCCACAGCATACTTACTTTCACCCCGTGAGTAACACCGCTGGAGCCTATAGCCAAAAGTCCAAACCCTACGGACAACATCAGCAAGCCTATACCGTACTTCACTGCTGCAGGCGGATTATATCGGCTATCCCACCAGCGCGAGAACAAACTCGCTAAAGCAATGATAAAGAATGAATTGAGTATCGAAAACCACGATACGGTAGCCTCTACCCAGTTGTCGCGTACTTCAGTAACGGTAGCTGGTATCAGCCCATTGTCTTTGCCTAAGGTGGTACCTCGCTCGCGCGCCCATTGCTCTTTAGCTGTATTTACGTAGCCGAATGAGGTGTTTTTGTTGTTCTTAGACAATAATTTTATAGTACTACCCACCTGCAAAGGCTCATCTACTACCCCTATGATAGTGCTGCGTGTTACTCTCTTCTTCGCAACATCTTGAGCCCTATTTTCTTCTGTGATAGGCAAGTACACAGTTCTTCCTTGGGCATCTGTCGTTTCGTAGGCTTCGTAGGTCACGCTATAGGCAGTAGTCTTAAAATCGCGATTGAGCATCCACGCGGCTATCCCCCACACCAATGAAAAGCAGGTCAGAAGTACTACTACTGCAGGGAATATCTTTTTATAGGTTTTCTTTACAAGTATAAACAACACATAACTAATGAGTAGCAGCGGAATAACTGTCAGCAGGGCGTTAAAAATATTGTATAGCACTGCCCAATTGCCGTGTAGCTCACGTTCCACATTATCGCGGGCAAAAATGATAAGAGACGAAGCGCCTTGCTCAAACGACAGCCAAAAGAAAACCACAAAAAAGCCGAAGATAACCACCGTTAGCATCCTATCGCGTACGATGCGTGTATAGCGCATTATCCTACTGGCTATCAAGAAGAAGAAAGCTACCAAACCTACTATTACCACTACGTATTGTCCTTTTAGGGTAGGCAATGATGCCCACGCAAAAAGGTCTGTATTCCATATTTTAGAAAGCGGGTCGTTTAGTGCATAACCTACTCCTATAACAGCAGCTAAGGCTATTAACACCTTATCGAGTATCGTAAACGGATTAGGTTTTTCTTCCTCATCTTGCGGGGTTGTTACCGCCTCTTTTTTCTCTTGTGTAGTAGGTTTATCGCCTATACTGCCAAAGAGTGGTTTGGCAAACCAAAACTGTATAGTGCCGAGCAGCATAAAAATACCTGCTAAACCAAAGCCCCAGCTCCAGCCTATACGCTCTGCCAAATAGCCACAAAGCATCATACCAAAGAAAGCCCCTGAATTTACCCCCATATAGAAGATGGTGTAAGCGGCATCTTTCTTTTGGGGTAGGTCTTTATACATCTCCGATACAAACGACACCATATTAGGTTTGAAAAAACCGGTACCTATCACCAAAAACGCTAACCCTAAGTAGAGCGACCACTCCGTTTCAAACGCCATTGACACGTGCCCTAATGTGATGATAACTGCCCCGATAATAACTGCCCAGCGATAACCGGTAAACTTATCAGCTACTATACCTCCTAATATAGGGGTGAGGTAGAGCAACATCACATAAGTACCAAAGAGGGCTCCTGCGTTCTCAGTGCTCCATTCCCAACCTGGGTTATAGCCTATAAGGGTCATTGTCAAGAAGTTAATCAGCAGCACCCGCATCCCATAGAAAGAGAAGCGTTCCCACATTTCGGTAAAGAAGAGCACAAACAGTCCTGCTGGGTGCCCTAATACTTGCGTATCAAAAATGGTCTTTCTTGTCATTTGTTGTTATTTTAAAATATCGGGGTAAATAGCGTTTCGCTAATTGAATAGGTTCCACTTCACACCCAACCGTATGATAAAATCGCGGTAAGGCTGTCGAGGGGTAGCATAATAATGGTACGGATTGCCTAAAACAGAGGGCAGCAAACTGCTTAAAGGCACGTGAAATTGCTCTAAGCTAAAGAAAATACGCATCGTACGTACCTTAGCATTCAAAAAGAAGTCGAGCATAGGGTAGTTGCCTATCTTCTGAGCGTCTTGTACCTGAAATTCTGCCAATAGCGGGTTGTACTCATTAGCGTAATACTTACTAAAGTAGTTAAGCCCAATACCTGTTTGCAGTATCATTGCTTTGTTAAAAAGCGGACTCTTAAAATAGAAACTATTCCGAGTGACGAATGCAGGCACATTAAGCACTGACTCGTCTTGTACTACTTGCTGATAAAGAAGCGTGTTATCGAGTCCAAACTTGCCAAAAACAAACTCTTTCTGTAGCTTGAGTTGCAAATACTGAATATTCCCTCCGTATTGCGCTGGAGCTACTTGCCCTGTAGATTGTGGTTTAAAATAAGTGTAATTATTAAGATTGGTAAGGTCTAAATGCACACTACCCCACTGTGTTTGCAGGTCGGCATAGAGCGTTTGGTTATTCTCCTTCCCAAAGGAAGTGTAGTTATCCCAATTGTAATTCTTATAATCACTTTGGTAAAGCAGATAGTTGAAGTTAGGCATAGCAGAATGCAACATAGCCCCTGCACTTAGCTTGTTCTGAGCATCTAATGCATACGATAGCGTTCCCTTCAGCTGCGTGCCTGTCATCTTGCCGACAAAGGTTTGTTCACCTTCAGCTGTAATGCTAAAGCCGCCTACTTTCTTATGCCATTGCAACCCTATGCTTAGGTCGGTGTCCTTTATCTGGTGGCGCTGTAGCACTCCTCCTACGTAGTAAGCATTGCGAAAATAGTAATTGTAGTGATAAGCATTACCAAAGACGAATGTCCTACCCAAGTAGGGCAACTCTAACTCAGCCCCTACTCTATTGTGCATCTTCTGCAAGCGCATCTTATCGCTGAGGCTACTACTTACTAAAGCCGTACCTAAATAAGCATTAGCGGCTCGCTCACCAAAGGCGTAGTACTCCGTTTCGTACATAAATAGGTGACGAAAGCGTATTTGTTTATAAGAGGAAAGTGAATCGCGTTGCCGCAAGAAAGCGAAGTCGTGCTGTAAAAAATAGCGCTTACTCTCGCGTTGGTTTTCAGCATCTAACAGATTCATATCTATCACAGCACGGTTTTTAAATTGCTTATCACCACTCTCAAACTGCCGAGGGGTAGTCATACCTCCATTCTCCTGACTATCTATATCGTGATTGGCAAAATGGGCAAAAAGAGTATACTTTTTATTAGGGGATACGTACGAAACCCCTGCTCTAAAGTTACCATTACTCACCAGTGCCCGCTGATATTTACCCAAGGAGCGCAGTCCTCTATAAGCGATGAAAATATTAGTAGTGGGCTTTAGATTAGCAGAAAAGAGTACATCAAGGGTTTGCCCTTGCTCCATTCCTGTTTTGTAAGTAAACTGAGTGATAGGGGTAGGCAAGTAATAATAAGTCACCTCTTCAGGGGTGAGGTATAGCTGTGCTTTAGCCTCTGCTCCCATTTGTGGGAAGTAAGCGCGCTTACGAAAGTCATAAGCTAACGTATTGTAGGGCTGACCCATATTGCCAAAAGGCATCTTGCCAAACATATCCTTGCCCCAAGCGTTATGCTGATAGTATTTAGCTATCGATATAGAGGTGTCAATAGCGGTAGTATCGCGTGTATAAGTGATTATTTTGTAGGCATCTGCCGTAAAGGTGATACTATCTTTTTTCTTTTTAGGCCGCAATGATTTAAAGGTTACAGTGCTCCCTTTTTCTGAAGTCTTACGCCCCTCATAGTCTCTGTCTTCTTGCGCCAAAAGCAACATCGGACAAAGAACTAAAAAGAAGAAATATAAAAATGGTTTAAAAGTCATTTGCTTGCAATTAGACCGCAAAGGTAAAAAACAATTAGCAATTTCGCAAATTAGCAAAAGGCACTATCAGTAAATAAAAATTTAGGAATTGCCCGATAAGCACGAGAGTGGCTGCCGCGAAGAGTACAAGGCGACGGCGTTTGGCAGCTGCCGATAGCAGCAGCAAGAAAGGCAATACAAAGCTGAAAAGCATCATCAGTATAAGAAGAGGGGTATAACCATTAGCTTTCAGCACTTCGTAATACACCGTTTCTTCAGGTATATTGGCATACCATATCAGCATAAACTGCGAATACCAAAGATACGCCCAAAAACAAGAGAAAGCAAATACATATTTACCCATATCGGCATAATGTACCGAACCACTAAAGAGGGTAACCAATGCCATAGCCGAAAGAAGAAGACTGCTAAGCACATACCAGCTGTAAAGACTACTATGCCAGTGCGGAGTAAGGCTTAAAAGCCAATCGGCTGATAGGGGTAACTCTATAAGAAAAAACACGACTAAGAAAAGTACGTGAGGATAAGTTTTCTCAGCTATAGTTGCTTTTGGCAACACCCCATAGCGGTATACTAACCACACCGCGGTATAGCCTCCAGCACGCAACAGATAGTAAGGCTCGGCATTGCGCCACGCCAATAAGGCTAATAAGGCTATAGTTATCACCCATAGGGGGGCGCTAACACGCTGCATAATAGGGTATAAGTCAGTTGCCCAAGTAGCCTGTGCTACCCTATTGATAGCGTAAAACACTAGTACCCCTACTAACGTAAGCGCGCTGTACAGCACAACGGTATATAATACACTCCAGAAGTCCATTATTTTTGGTTTTTGATAAATAGGTTGTTCAATTCTCTCACTCTCTTTTCTGTTTCCTCTAAGTTGATGTTTTCAATCACAGCATCCGAGAGGGCAATGCGCTGAGCGTCTGTCCATTGCTGTGCCATACGCGCTCGCACTTGGGCTTCAGTACTCCCGTCACGACTCATACATCTACTGATGCGTAGAGCTTCGGGTGCTGTAACAGTGATGATGAAATCGCAGTTCTTATAACTACCGCTCTCAAAGAGTATTGCTGCTTCTTTTATAACGTAGGGTGAGGTCTGTAGGGCTACCCACTGATTAAAGTGGTCAGCAAGCACAGGGTGCACTATACTATTAAGCACCGCCAACTTATCCGGATTGCGAAATACGATGTCGGCCATATAAGCGCGGTTATATACTCCTTCAGCATAAGCCTCTGCCCCAAATACCTCTACGATGCGCTTCTTTATTTCAGCAGAAGTATTAATGAGTTTTTTAGCTTCGGTATCCGAATCATATACCGCTATGCCTAAGGCTGCAAACAGTCGCGCTATAGTGCTCTTGCCGCTCCCTATTCCTCCAGTCAGTCCTACTACTTTCATTCTTTTCTGATTAAAAAATCTACTTTATCTTCACCGAAGAAACTTATCTTCATTCGTTTTTTCTGAGTGCTAAGCTGCAAACTAATGCTACTGCCTTCAGCTTTAGCAAAATCGGCTGTAGCTTGTATATCATTAGGGGTAAGTGCTTTCAGTATGCTCAAGTCGCCAGTGCAAAGTACCGTTATCTCATTGGGGAATACCTTCACTTGACTGTCTTTAGGCACATTTACCACCTGCACAGGCACTTTCAGCAGTTGCTCACTCACCTTATCTACAAAGGCTTCCATCTTAATAGTATGAAGGTCGTAAGTAATGTATTTGGTGTTCTTAAGCGAATAGTTTTTGCTAAAATTATCTTTGATAAGTTTCTTTTTAGTATACTGAAAAGTCACTTGGGTAAGGGTGTCAATCGCTTTTTGACTGCCATAAGCCGTTACCGAATCAGGGGTGATGCGCAGTTCTGTCAGCTGGTATTCTTTGGCATACTCTACATTCAACTGCATTAGCACGGGTATTTTCTTACTGACTTTCTTCTCTAAAAGCAGTGTAAGGGTATCAGAGACTACCGAGCGTATTTTAAAGTTCGACAAATAAGTATTCGTAAGTTTCTCTCTGGTGCTTTTAGATAAACAATACTGAGCCCCTTCTATGTGTTTCAGGTCTGTATAGTCTACGCTTAGGGCTTCGTTTTGCGAATAGGTCTTCAGCAGGGTAAACCCATTGCCTTCTACTAATAGCTTAATAGCATTAGGAGCTGAAGGCATCAGCACTTGGTGTGCAGGCAGGTTGGTAACCACCACCGGCACTGATACTTCGCGCAACAGGTTTTTAGAAAGCCTTATCAGCGACCATAAGAAAGCAGATAGCAGCACGCACACTACGAAAGTGAGCGTCCTGCTATCTTTTAGAAATATCCGAATCCGTTTCATATTTTGTAGGTTGTTACATATTGTTCGCTTCTGGCAAAAGGGTAAAGTACACCTTATATTCGCGCCCATTATCTTCTATCAGCGCATACCCATCACGACCACTAGTAAGGGCTTCATACTGCTCAATAGGTAGCTTGCCCGACATCACCACCTTAGGATAACGTATAGTATTTTTTATTACAATGTCTTTAGAAAATACTATCTCTTTTATCGATACATTTTTTAACTCTTCATTAAAAGTAAGTTGTATTTGCTGTGGATAATAAGCAGCTGTCTTACTGTATAAAAGTGCTTTCTCTACTGTCAAACGCGGGTGGTTAGAAGGACGACGATTGATAGTAATATCCTGACTGTACACTTCTGATTCTTTATTGATACTAGTCACTATCAACCTGATATGAAATCGCCCTGCGCGCACATCATCTGTTATTTTAAAAGTAGCACTTGTACGAGTAATGCGTATAGGGGTCAAATATATATAGTGGCGACCATAAGTATAATTGTAAGGCTCTAATCTCAGTTGTGTAGGGAATGGTTTATAGATAAAATCAAAATCCATATTCTCGCCATAAATAGTAAACTCATCATCTTTGTTGAGTACTGTTTTAGAGATAGAACGTATCACAGGGGTACCCGCTATTTGCACTTGTATAGCTTGTTTTTTGCTATTCACTAACGGAAAAGTGTATTCTTTACTACCTTTCTTCATCACAAAAGAAAAATCATTACCTTCAGCAGGAGGAGCAGCCACCTCATTAGGCATTTCTAAGTCTATAGAATACGAA